>NZ_JBIVFO010000019.1:0-139002 GCF_044748225.1 Streptomyces sp. NPDC090021
CCGCGGCCCCGCCCCGGGCCATTATGATGCCCCCCCCCCCCCCCCCCCCGTGGGGGGGGGGGGGGGGGGGGGGGGGGGGGCCGGGGGGGGGGGGGGGGGGCGCCCCCCCCCCCCCCTCGACCGGCTCCGCGACCGGCTGTTGGTCTGATCCGGGAAGACCGGAAGGGGACGCCGGCCGCCGGAGAGGGACGCAGGCCGCCTGGTGGGAGCAGGCCTTCAGCGCGCCGCGACGGCCTGCTTCACCAGCGTCCTGCCGAAGTCCCACATCAGTCCGGACCCGCCGTGCGCGTCGTCCATGACCTCGCGGAAGGCGCCGACGAACCGGTCGACGTCCCGCTCGTCCAGCACCAGCGGCGGGATCAGCTTGATCACCTCCAGATGGTCCCCGGACACCTGGGTGAGGATCCGGTGCTTCTGCAGCAGCGGCACCACGACCATCTGCGCGAAGAGACCCTTGCGGGCCGCCTGGAGCATCGTCCACCGGCTGCGCAGCCCCAGCGAGGTGGGCCGCCCGAACTCGATGCCGATCATCAGGCCGCGCCCGCGTACCTCGTGCAGCAGCTCGTACTCGTCCACCAGGGCCGCCAGGCGCCCGCGCAGCAGGTCGCCCGTGGCCCGCGCGCGGGCCACGAGCTGCTCGTCCTCCATGACCGACAGCACCGCCAGCCCGGCCGCCATCGCCTGCGCGTTGGACCCGAAGCTCGCGGAGTGCACGAGCACCCGGTCCATGGACGAGTAGACCTTCTTGAAGATCCAGTCCTTGCCCAGGGTCGCGCCGACCGGCACGTAGCCGCCGGACAGCGCCTTGGCCACGCACACCAGGTCGGGCTCGACACCCGGCTCGTGCTGGTACGCGTAGAAGTCCCCGGTACGCCCCAGCCCGGTCTGCACCTCGTCCGCGATCAGCAGCGCCCCGTGCCGGTGCAGCAGCTCCTGCGCGGCGAGCAGGAACCCGGGCGGGGCGGCGAGGACCCCCTTGCCCTGGATCGGCTCCACGACGAAGGCGGCGACGTCCCCGCGCCTGAGCTCCCGCTCCAGGGCGGCCAGGTCCCCCAGCGCGACCCCGGTGTCGGGCAGCAGCGGCGCGAACCCGTCCCGGAACCCGGCCTCGCCGTTCACCGACAGCGAGCCGGTGGTCAGCCCGTGGAAGGCGTGGTCGCAGTAGAGGATCCTGGGCCGCCCGGTGGCGTACCGGGCGAACTTCAGAGCCGTCTCCACCGCCTCGGTGCCGCTGTTGCCGAAGAAGACCCGGTCCAGGTGCGGGCTGTACGACAGGAGCTTCTCGGCCAGCAGCCCGGGCAGCGGCTGGCAGTCGAAGCGGGTGAGGTCGGCGAGCTGGGCGTCGAGCACGTCGTGCAGGGCCCGGCGGACGACGGGGTGGTGCCGGCCCAGGCCCATCACCCCGAAGCCGGCGAGCATGTCGAGGTGGTCGTTGCCCTCGGCGTCCCAGAAGTGGGCTCCCTCGGCCCGCTCGTAGACCTTGTCGAAGCCGATGGTGCGGAGCATCCGGGGCAGTTGGTGGTTGAGGTGGCGGGCGTGCAGCTCGTACCGCTCCGCCCCGCGCGCGGCGAGCAGGGCCCGGAGGTCGAAACCCCCGTCCCGTCCCTCTTCCGCCGGACTCATGCCGACCTGTCCCGGTTGCCGCCGACCGTCTCCCGGGCGGCCCGCAGGGATTCCTTCAGGGAGCCCATGGTGGCGAGGACAGCGGTGGGCTCGTAACCGCAGTGCGCCATGCAGTTCGCGCAGCGCGGGTCCTTCCCGCGGCCGTACTTGTCCCAGTCGGTGTCCTCCACGAGTTCCCGGTACGTCGGCACGTAGCCGTCGCTCATCAGATAGCAGGGGCGCTGCCAGCCGAAGAGGGAGTAATTCGGAATGGCCCAGGCGGTGCAGGGGAAATCGGCCTTTCCTTCCAGGAAGTCGAGGAAGAGCGGGGAGTGGTTGAGCCGCCAGCGCCGCCGGTTGCCGCCCGCGAAGGCCTTCCTGAAGAGTTCGCGGGTCTGGTCGACGCCGAGGAAATGCTCCTGGTCCGGCGCCTTTTCGTAGGCGTAGGCGGGCGAGATCATCATTTCGTCCACCTGCAGGTCGTCATTGAGGAAGTTGAGCACCTCGATGATCGTCTGCGGGGTGTCGGTGTTGAAGAAAGTGGAGTTCGTGGTCACCCGGAATCCCCGCCGCTTCGCCTCCTTGATGGCCTCGACCGCCTCGTCGAAGACGCCCTCCTTGGCCACCGACTCGTCGTGGCGCTCACGCAGGCCGTCGATGTGCACCGCGAAGGCGAAGTACGGGGAGGGGGTGAACTTCTCGATCTTCTTGCGCAGCAGCAGCGCGTTGGTGCACAGGAAGACGTACTTCCGCCGGGCCACCAACTGCCGCACGATCTCGTGGATCTGCGGGTGCATCAAGGGCTCCCCGCCCGCGATGGACACCATCGGCGCACCGGACTCCAGCACGGCGCCGACCGCCTGGGCGACCGGCATGCGTTGCTTGAGCACGCCCGCCGGGTGCTGGATCTTCCCGCAGCCCTCACAGGCCAGGTTGCACGCGTAGAGCGGCTCCAGCTCCACGATCAGCGGGAACTTCTCACGCTTGCGGAGCTTCTGTTCGAGCAGATAGGTCCCGACCCTGATGGTCTGGCGCAGCGGCATGGCCATCTGGCTCACCTCCTGGGGAGCAGCGAAGAACGGTGCCATTCGTAAAACGCGGGCAGTACGGCACGCAGGACACGGAAGGCCGATATTCCCCCGCGCACCGTGCCGATCCGGACGAGCTCGTGCTCCGGAGCGTCCACGATCACCCGGACGGCCGCAACGGGGCGGTCCCCGCCGCGGACCGCGGCCCGGAGGGTCGCCGCGGACTCCATGTCGACCGCGACCGCGCCCGTGGCGCGCAGCCGCGCGCGCTCCCGGCCGCGGACGACGTGGTCGGAGCCGGTCAGCGGGCCGATGTGCACGGTCCGGCCGGGGACGGCCCGGGCCAGCGCCTCGGCGAGCAGCGCGGTCCCGGTGCAGGGGACGGTCCCCCGCGGGTCGCGGGTCTCCTCCGCGACGACGAGGTCGCCGGGGCTCATGCCGGGGACGAGCCCGGCACAGAACCCGGTGGCGAGGACGGCGGCCCGGTCCGTGCCGGGGCCGTCCAGGGCCGCGAGGACGGCCCGTTCGGCCGCGCGCGGGCCCATCCCGGTGCGCAGGAGGGTGTACGCCCCGCTGTACGCCCCGCCGTGCGCGTCCGTGCCGTGCGGGGAGCGGTGCCCCGCGCTGCGCAGCGCCATCTGCTCGATGCGCAGCGCGCAGGCGACCAGCAGCGGGCCGCCCCGCGCGGTGCGGTCCCCCGCGGTGCGGTCCCCCGCGGCGGGGGACATCAGTGGCCCCCGCCGGGTGAGCCCGCCGGGGCGGACGGTTCGCCGTACAGGTAGCGGCCGAGCGCGGTCAGCGGGAACACCTGCCGGTACAGGTGGTAGTTGATGGAGAAGTCCCAGGGGAAGCCGGTGCCGGTGAAGTACGGCTCGTCCCAGGAACCGTCCTCGTGCTGGGTCCGGACCAGGTGGGCGATGCCGCGTTCGACGGCCTTGCCGTCGCGTTCCCCGGCCGCCAGGAGGGCCATCAGGGCCCACGCGGTCTGCGAGGCGGTGGAGGCGCCCTTCCCGGCCCACGACCGGTCCTGGTAGGAGCGCTGGTCCTCGCCCCAGCCGCCGTCCTCGTTCTGTACGGATTCCAGCCAGCGCACGGCCCGCCGCACCGCGGGGTGCCCCGGGGCGATGCCGGCCGCGATGAGGGCCGGCACCACCGAGCCCGTGCCGTAGACGTAGTTGGTGCCCCAGCGGCCGAACCAGCTGCCGTCCGGCTCCTGTGCGTCGAGCAGCCAGGCGATGCCGCGCCGGGTCCGGGCGTCGCCCGCCCGGCCCTCGAAGGCGAGCATCTCCACCACGTGGGCGGTGACGTCGGCCGACGGCGGGTCGATGACCTCGCCGAAGTCGCAGAAGGGGAGCCTGTTGGGGAAGGGGCTGGTGTTGTCGGCGTCGAAGGCGCCCCAGGCGCCGTCCTTCGACTGCATGCCGAGGTTCCAGGACACTCCGCGGGCGATGGCCGCGTCGACCCGGACCGGGTCCGGGTGCCTGATCCGGCGCAGGGCGAGGACGACCTCGGCGGTGTCGTCGATGTCGGGGTAGGTGTCGTTGTGGAACTCGAACGCCCAGCCTCCCGGTGCCAGCCCCGGCCGGCGCACCGCCCAGTCCCCGGTGCGGGTGATCTCCTCGCCGAGCATCCAGTCGGCGGCCCGCACCAGCGCCGGATGGTCGGGGCGCACGCCCGCGTCAGCCAGTGCGATCGCGGCGAGGCAGGTGTCCCACACCGGGGACTGGCAGGCCTCGATCATCCGGGCGCCGTCCTCGCGACGCACCGCGAACCGGTCCAGGGACTCCAGCCCGGCGCGCATCACCGGGTGCCCGAGGTCGTAGCCGAGCAGGTGCAGTGCGATGACGGAGTACACGGCGGGCGGCTGGATCCCGCCCCAGCAGCCGTCGTTCTCCTGGCGCTCGACGATCCAGCGGGCGGCGGTGTCCATGGCCGCCTTGCGCAGCCGGCGCGGGGCGAACCTCCGGTAGACGTGCAGGGCCTTGTCCATCCGCTGGAAGGCGCCGTCCCAACTGGTCAGCGGTGCCATGCGGGTGGCGGGGTACGGGGTCCGCGCGTCGGTGTGGAGCTCGTCCAGGGCGAAGGGCGCCGGGCGGACGGGGCGCAGGGCGGACACCACGGTGAGCGGGACGATGGTCTGGCGGGCCCAGCAGCCGAAGTCGTAGATGTTCAGGGGCACCCAGGGCGGCAGGAACACCAGCTCGGGCGGGAGTTCGGGCAGGTGGTCCCAGCTCCACCAGCCGAAGAGGGCGAGCCAGATCCGGGTGAAGACGCGGGCGGCGGCGATCCCGCCGTTCGCCCGGATCCAGGCCGAGGCGCGGCTCATGTGCGGGGCGTCCGGCAGGTCTCCGGCCAGGCGCAGCGCGACGTAGGCCTCGATGGTGGCGGACAGTTCGGGCGGTCCGCCGTGGAAGGTGGCCCAGGTGCCGTCCTCGCGCTGCTCGCCGCGGATGAACAGGGCGGCCGCGTACGTGGTGGCCTCGTCCCGGATGCCGAGGAACTGCCGCAGCAGGAGGTCCTCGGCGTCCATGGTGACGTTGGTCTCCAGGTCGCCCTTCCACCAGCCCGCGGGGTCCTGGCGCGCCAGAAGGTGCCGGGTCGCGCGCGCGGCGGCCTCGTACACCTCCCTCGGGCTGCCGGCCGGCGGTGGGGGCAGGTCCGCCGCGGCCCGTCCCGTGCAGGGTTCGCCCGGTTGCCGGTAGGTGGCCGGCGGGCCGGGGCGCCGGACCGGCCCGGGCGGCGCGGCGACCCGCTCGGTGACCGCCACCGGCACGCAGGGGCCGGCGCCGGCCGGGGTCCCGGCTCCGACGGCGGGGTCGGGCGGGCCCGCGAGCCCGTACTCGGTCCGCGGGACGGCCGCCCCGGCGGTGCCGGGCGGCGGGGCGCCCGGGGTGGATTCGCTGCCGGCGCCGGCGCTCTCCGCGCTGCCGTCGGTCGTCGCTGTCATGGCTTCCCCTTAGAACAGTGTCCTGTGCTGTGCTGGGGTCCGCCGTCGGCCGGTGCGCGCCACGCTCAGGTGGCGGCGCCGGCCGGCGACTCGCGATTCATATCCGCTGCCGGGTGACGGTCACCTCTTGCGTACGACGACGAAGTCGGCGAGGTCCACGAGCTGTTCGCGTACCCGCTGCGGCATGTCGACGTCGTCCAGGGCCCGGATCGCGACGGCGTGCTGGCGGCGCGCCTCGTCCGCGGTCCACTGGCGGCCGCCGGCCTCCTCGATGAGGGCCGCGCGGGCCGCGAACTCCTCCTCGGAGAAGTTCTCGAAGTCGCTGGTCTTGGCGTCGGCGGCGAGCAGTTCGGCGAGGCGTTCGGAGGCCGGGCCGCCGGCGGCGAGGGCGGCGACCACCGGGAGGGACTTCTTGCGCTGGCGCAGGTCGCTCCAGGTCTGCTTGCCGGTGGACTCCGGGTCGCCCCAGATGCCGAGGAGGTCGTCGACGGCCTGGAAGGCGAGGCCGAGGTGGTAGCCGTACTCCTCCAGCTTGTCGGCCGTACGGTCGTCCGCGCCGCCGAGCACGGCGCCGATGGAGACGGCGCAGGCGAGCAGGGCGCCGGTCTTGTTGCCCTCCATCTCCAGGCACTCCTCGACGCTGACGCGCTCGCGGTGCTCGTAGGAGATGTCCTGCGCCTGGCCGTCGATGAGCTTGCGGCTGGCGGTGGTCAGGCGGCGCGTGGCGCGGCCCGCCTCGACGGTGCCGAGTTCCAGCAGGATCTCGTTGGCGAGGGCGAAGAGGGCGTCGCCGACCAGGATCGCGAGGGCCGGTCCGTGGACCTTCCACACGGTGTCGCGGTGGCGGCGCTGCTCGTCGCCGTCCATCAGGTCGTCGTGGAGCAGCGAGAAGTTGTGCACGAGTTCCACCGCGACGGCGCCGGGGATGCCGACCTCCGGTGCGGCGCCCGCGGCCTCGGCGGAGAGCAGGGCGAGGGCGGGGCGCACGGCCTTGCCACCGTCGCCGTCGGCCGGGTGGCCCTGGGCGTCGATCCAGCCGAAGTGGTAGGCGGCGACGGTGTCCATGGGTGCGGCGAGCCGGTCGACGGCCGCGCGGAGCGCGGGGGTCGACATCGTCCGGCCGCGTTCCAGGAGGGCGACGGTGTCCGCCTTCTCCACGCCCCTTCCGGCTGCGCCCACACTGGCATCCGTGTTCTCGACAGCCGGGTTCCCCGGGTTCACTGGCGCTCCTCTTGTTCCTGTACGTGCTGTGCTGGTGGTGCCGGTAGTGCCGGTGGTGGTGGTCGTCATGCCGCCTCCTGCAGAGGATGTTCGCGGTGGCGGCCGAGCGCGGCGAGTGCGGCCTGCGCCGCGCTCAGTCCGCTCCGGACGGCGCCCTCCATGGTCGCGGGCCAACCCGTGGCAGTCCACGCACCGGCCAGGTAGAGCCCCGGCGTGTCGGTCCGCGCCCCGGGGCGCAGCCGGCCGACGCCGGGGGTGGGTGCGAAGGTCGCCGTCCGCTCCCGGGTGACGAAGAAGTCGCGTACTTTGGCCCCGCGGGCGGCGGGCAGCAGCCGCTCCAGCTCGGGCAGGTACTTGGCGCGCAGCACCGAGACGGGCTCGTCGATGTCGTCCTGGGCTGCGGACTGGGACAGCGCCAGGTACTGGCCGCCGTCGGGGAGTCCGGAGGAGTCGGTGCGGTCGAAGACCCACTGCACCGGGGATCCGAGTGCGGCGAAGAAGGGCTGCTTGAGCACCTTGCGGTCGTAGACGACATGGACGTTGAGGATGGGTGCGGTGCCGATGTCGAGGAGCGTGTCGGGATCGGCGAGGGCTCCGGGGGGCAGCAGCCCGTGGGCCTCGCGCTGGGGTACGGCGAGAACGACGGTGCCCGCCTCCAGCGACTCCTGCTCGGTGTCGACACGCCAGGCCCCTGCGGCGGTGCGGGTGACGGCGGTGACCCGGGTGCGCAGTTCGGTCCGTACCCCGGCCGCGTCGAGTTGCTTGCGGGCGAGGGTGTCGTGCAGGTCGCCGAGCGGCACGTGGGCCCAGCCGATGTCGGCCGCGCCCTTCTCGGAGAGCAGGCCGGTCTTGAAGACCATGGCGGCCAGGCCGAGCGAGGAGTGCGCGGCCGTGGCGTTGAGGGTGGCGATGCCGACGAGGTCCCACAGGGCCTCGATGGTGCGGGCGGACTGTCCGTAGCGGCCGAGCCAGGTGGCGAAGTCCAGGCCGTCCAGTGCCGGGTCCGCCGGGTCGAGGCGGCGCAGGGCGAGGGCGGCGCGGGCGACGCTCGCGCGCTCGGCGAGGGACATGTGCGGGTAGCGGGCCAGGGCTCCGGCGAGGTGCAGGGGCACGGGCAGGCCGCCGCGGCGCAGCCGTCCCAGGCGCGGCCCGCGGGGGTGGGCGACGTCGAGGACGGGTACGTCGAGCCGGTCCTGGAGCGGTGCGAGGGCGGCGCCGTCGACGCGGTCGAGGAACCACCGGTAGGCGGTGCAGCAGCGCAGGTAGACGTGCTGGCCGTTGTCGACGTGCAGGTCGCCGCGCTTGAAGGAGAAGGCGAGCCCGCCGAGCCGGGGGCGGCCTTCGAGCAGGGTGACGCGGAGTCCGGCGTCGGCGAGTTCGAGGGCGGTGGTGACGCCTGCGAGTCCGCCGCCCACGACGACGGCGTGCCGGTCGGTGCCCGTCATGCGCCCTCCCCTGTGGTGCGCCTGCCCTCCGGGCCGGTGGGCAGGCCCGCGCTTCCTGCCGTGTCCCGCCCGGTCCGGTCTCGGTCCGCAGGGAGGGACGCGCCCGCCGTCGGCGTGGTTGCCCCGGCCGGCGCGCGGCCGGTGCGGCGCGCCGCACCCGTACGCCGTGCGCCGCCGGCGCGCGCCGGGTGGGCTTGCGGGGGCGTCCCGGGAGCGCCGGCCCGGTCCGCGGCCGCGCCCGTGACGCGCGGGGCGCTGACCGCACCCGTGTGTGCGCCTTCCGGGGCGGTCGCCCGGGCCGCGGCGGCGGTCGGGCCGGCCGGGAGGGGGGTCGGCGGGGCCGTGGAGTGCCGGGGGCGGGTGCGGGGCAGCCGCCGGGCGGTGGCGGTGCGCGGCGGGACGGCCTTCGTCCGGATCGTCACATCCGCCTCCGGACGGCCTGGCGGGTGACGGTGCGGGCGTCGAGGCCGGACAGGCCGCGCACGGCGACGTACGCCTTCTCGTGCGGCGGCAGCGAGACGCGGCCGCGCAGGACCGCCTGCGGCTCCCGTTCGATGCGGTCGAGGAGGCGCCGGTAGATGCCGGCCATGGCGGCCACGCAGGCGCCGCTGCGCCGGTCGAGCATCGGCAGCAGCCGGTAGCCCTCGGCGAACAGGGCGCGGGCGCGCCGGACTTCGTGGTGGACCAGTCCGGCGAAGTCGGCCCCGGCGGGCAGCCGGCCGGCCCGGAACCCTTCCGAGCAGCCGAACTTGGCGAGGTCCTCGGCGGGCAGGTAGGTGCGTCCGTTGCCCGCGTCCTCGCGAACGTCGCGCAGGATGTTGGTGAGTTGCAGGGCGAGGCCGAGGGTGTCGGCGTACTCGGCGGCGCGCGCGGCCTCCGGCGTGCCCCGTCCCGGTGCGCCGACCGTGCCGAAGACGCCGAGCGAGAGCCGTCCGATGGCGCCCGCCACGCACCGGCAGTAGACCTTGAGGTCGTCCCAGGTCTCGTAGGTCTCGCCGCGGACGTCCATCAGCACGCCGTCGATGAGTTCGTCGAGGCCGCCGAGCGGGATCGGGAAGCGGCGGGCAGCGTGCGCCAGCGCGACGGCGACGGGGTCGGTGTCGTCCTCGTCCACCTCGCCGGCGCGGATCCGTCCGAGGACGGCCCGGGTCTCCTCCAGGCGCGCGAGCTTGGTCCCGGCGGGCAGCGTGCCGTCGCCGATGTCGTCGACACGGCGGGAGAAGGCGTAGAGCGCGGACATCGCATGGCGCTTGTCGGTGGGCAGCAGCCGGATTCCGTACGCGAAGTTGCGTGCCTGCGCGCCGGTGACGGCCTCGCAGTAGCTGTAGGCCGCCGAGACCGGTGCGGACATCGCAGTCTGTGCGGACGCGTGTGTGGGGCCCTCCACGGTCGGGCTCACCTCTTTCTCGGCGCTGTGCGCAGGACGGCGGCAACCTCGCGGAGCAGGCCGCTCTTGGTGGGTTTGGGCGGGCCGGGGAGTACGTCGAAGCCCGCGGCGGTGACGGCTCGCAGGGCGGCGCGCCCTCCTCCCACGAAGCCCGCGAGCAGCAGCCGGAGCCTGCCGTGCACGCTACCCACGAGCGGGATGCCTTCATCCAGCAACGCGCGTGCGCGCTCGGACTCGTAGGCGACCAGGGCGCGCACCGAGGCGCCGGCGGACGGGGCCGCGAGGTCGGCCTCGGACACGTGGAAGCGCCGCATGTCCTCGGCGGGCAGGTAGATCCGGTCGCGGCCGAGGTCCTCGGCGACGTCCTGGACGTGCTCGACGATCTGCAGGGCGGTGCAGACGGCGTCGGAGAGCCGGATCCGCTCGGGCGTGCTGGTGCCGGTGAGGGACAGCACGAGCCGTCCGACCGGGTTGGCGGACAGCTCGCAGTACGCGACGAGGTCCCCGTAGGTCTCGTAGCGCCTGACCCGCTGGTCCTGCCGGTTGGCCTCGATGAGTCCGAGGAAGGGCTCGGGGGTCAGGCCGTGGGCGCCGACCACGGGCCGCAGGGCGAGTAGCAGCGGGTGGCGCGGGGGGCCGTCGGCGGAGCCGAACACGCGCAGCAGGTCGGTTTCGAGGGCGTCGAGCAGGGCGAGCCGGTCGTCCACCGCGGCCGGGTCGAGGCCGAGGAGCACGGCGTCGCGTCCGCCGGGGGCGAGGTCGCCGTCGCCGATGTCGTCGACGAGGCGGGCGTAGCCGTAGACGGCCGTCAGCCCGTCGCGCCAGGCGCGGGGCAGGAAGGCGGGGGCGACGGGGAAGTTCTCCGCCGTCGCCTTGTCGAGGGTGGCGCTCACATGGACCGTGTCGGACAGGGGTCGGGTGCCGTGCCCCGGGTTCACCGCCCGCCGCCCGGGGCGGGGACGGCCGCCGTCCCTGGGGGCCGGAGAATTCCCGTAGCCATTGCCGTCACATCTCCCGTTCTACACTGCCGACCGAATGCATCCTATTTCGGACACGCCGCCGGGGTTTTCCCGGGGCTGCCCCAGGGCCGTTCACCTGCGGGGAATCGTCCCCTCTTGCCGCGATTCAGGACCGCTTCAGCTTACGCTGTACAACGCCGCGGAGGCCGCTCGGGTATTCGCTGCGCCACCGAATGTCGTCGCTCAATACGAGAACGCGCACGCGGCGTATTGCGGGCGCACGCTCAAGGCCCCCGCCGCGCTGAGCTGAGCGGCAGGGGCCTTCAGGGGAAGCGGGTGGACGCCGCGGCGGCGCCGCGCGACCCCGGGGTCAGCCGCTGGTGGCCTTCTCGTAGGCCGAGACGACTTCCTCGGTGGGCCCGTCCATCAGGAGCTCGCCCTTCTCCAGCCACAGCACGCGGTCGCACGTGTCCCGGATGGACTTGTTGTTGTGGCTGACGAGGAAGACCGTGCCGGCCTTCTCCCGGAGTTCCTTGATCCGGTTCTCCGAACGCACCTGGAAGGCGCGGTCACCGGTGGCCAGCGCCTCGTCGATCATCAGGACGTCGTGGTCCTTGGCCGCCGCGATGGAGAACCGCAGTCGCGCCGCCATACCGGAGGAGTAGGTGCGCATCGGCAGGGAGACGAAATCGCCCTTCTCGTTGATCCCCGAGAAGTCGACGATGCTCTGGTAGCGCTCCTTGATCTGCTCGCGGCTCATCCCCATGGCGAGACCGCCGAGGACGATGTTGCGCTCACCGGTGAGGTCGTTCATCAGCGCGGCGTTCACGCCCAGCAGCGAGGGCTGGCCGTCGGTGTAGACCTTGCCCTCCTCGCAGGGCAGCAGGCCGGCGATGGCGCGCAGCAGGGTGGACTTGCCGGAGCCGTTGGAGCCGATGAGGCCGATGGCCTCGCCGCGGTACGCGGTGAAGGAGACCCCGCGCACGGCGTGGACGCGGCGGACGCCCGGGGCGTCGCCCTTCCTCCGGCGCACTATCTTGCTGAGCGCGGCGGTGGCCGCGCCCTTGCCGCTGCTGCCGGTGTTGACGCGGTAGACGATGTGGACGCCGTCCGCGATCACGGTGGGGACGCGCCCCTGGGTGTTGTCAGCCACGGCCGTAACGCTCCTCGGACTTCCAGAAGTAGACGAAGCCGCCGATACCGATCACCGCGGCCCAGCCCACGGCGAAGGCCCACACGTGCGGGGGCAGGTTGCTCGCGCCGTAGTCGTCGATCAGCGCGAACCGGATGAGGTCCATGTAGATCGCGACCGGGTTCCACAGCAGCACGTCGCTGATCCACTGCGGCTGGTCCTTGAGGTAGACCGCGATCGGGAACATGACGCCGGAGGCGTACATCCAGGTGCGCATCACGAACGGCATCAGCTGCGCGAGGTCGGGGGTCTTGGAACCCATCCGCGCGAAGATCATGGCGAGGCCGGTGTTGAAGACGAACTGCAGCGCCAGCGTCGGGACGACCAGCAGCCAGGACAGCCGCGGGTAGTTGCCGAACCAGAGGGCGATCACGAAGACGACGATCATCGAGTACAGCAGCTGCTGGAGCTGCTGGAGCGAGAACGACACCGGCAGGGAGGCGCGCGGGAAGTGCAGCGCGCGCACCAGCCCGAGGTTCCCCGAGATCGCCCGGACGCCCGCCATCACGGAACTCTGCGTGAAGGTGAAGACGAAGATGCCCATCACCAGGAAGGGGATGTAGACGTCCTTGGGCATCTCCCGGCCCGCGCCGAGGATCAGCCCGAAGATCAGCCAGTAGACGACCGCGTTCAGCAGCGGGGTGGCCACCTGCCAGAGCTGGCCGAGCTTCGCCTGGCTGTACTGCGCGAGCAGCTTGGCCCGGGAGAAGGCCAGGATGAAGTGGCGCCGGCCCCAGAGCTGCCGCACGTACTCGCCCAGGCCGGGCCGGGCGCCGCTGACCGAGAGGCCGTACTTCCTGGCCAGCTCCGCGGCGCTGAGCCCCGCGTCTGCGGACGGCGGCCTGCTCGTGGCGAGGGCGCCGTCGTGGGTTGTGTCACTCACAAGTTGAAACTTTCGTCTTCAAGATGCGGCCAGGTGGGCATCGGGCTGGTGGCCCGAAGCCCGTGATCGCGTCATGTTCCCAGACGCGGGCTGGTCAGATGACAGGAGGTCGGCCCAGGCGGGTCAACCGCCAGACCGTGCGCCATCTCATCGGGCGGCGCGGTCCGCAAGAGGTGGTCCATCCCTCGCGGAACCCGCCGAACCAGGCCTTGAGCGCGGGTCCCGAGGGCTTCCGTACGAGCGTCAGCAGGAGCCAGACGCCCAGGTAGACCGGTACCAGCGGTGCGGGCAGGTTGCGGCGGGCGAGCCACACGCGGTTACGGGCCACCATACGGTGGTAGACCGCGTGCCGGGAGGGGGCGGTCGTCGGGTGCAGCAGCACCATGTCCGCTCGGTAGTCGATCAGCCACCCCGCGTCGAGCGCGCGCCAGGCCAGATCGGTCTCCTCGTGAGCGTAGAAGAACTCCCCCGGGAGGGCGCCGACCTGCTCGAACACCGTCGTGCGGACGGCGTTCGCGCCCCCCAGGAAGGTGGTCACGCGTGAGGACCGCATCGGGTCCGAGGCCCGCAGCCGCGGCACGTGGCGGCGCTGGGTCCGCCCGGTGTCGGGATCGGCGATCCGGAAGCTGACGATCCCGAGCGCGGGGTCCTCGGCGAAGGCCCGCCGGCACAGCTCGGCGGTGTCGGTGCGCTCCAGCAGTCCGTCGTCGTCGAGGAAGAGCAGCACGTCCACGTCGCGGCCGCCGGGGCCGAAGGCCTCGATGCCGACGTTGCGGCCGCCCGGGATGCCCAGGTTCTCGGGCAGGTCGACGGAGCGGACCCCCGGCGGCAGGTCCGCCACCTCGGCGACCTTCACGCCCTGGCCCACGACGACGACCTCGACCGGGTCGCCGTCCTGGCGGGCCACCGAGTCCAGAAGTGCCTTGAGCTCGTCGGGCCGGTTGCCCATGGTGATGACGACGGCGCCCAGCCGCATCGGGGCGGTCACTTGAGCCTGCTGGACGCGAGGATGGACACCAGGTGCAGCACGGTCTGGAGCATCGCGATGGCCGCGAGCACGGCGACGCCGACGCGGGACCAGTACAGGTCTCCGCGCATCTGGTCCAGGACGGCCAGCACCAGGATGAGCAGCGAGGCCTCGATGCCGAGGATCAGGCGGTGGAACTTCAGCGCGGCGGCGGCCCGGCGGGCGAGCGCCATGCCCTTCGCACGCGGCTCGGCCGCCGCGTCCTTGACCACGGGCTTCCCGGCCTGGTGGCGGGCGACGCCGACGAGGTCGGTCTCCGCCTTGATCAGGATCGCGCCGAGCGCGGCGAGGGTGCCCAGGAAGGCCCACAGCCAGTCGGCTCCGCCGGTGCCCCACAGGTCGGCGGCGCGCAGGCCGAAGCCGACCAGGACCGCCGCGTCGCACAGGTAGGCGCCGACCCGGTCCAGGTAGACCCCGGAGAGCGAGTACTGCTTCTTCCACCGGGCGACCTCGCCGTCGACGCAGTCGAGCAGCAGGTACATCTGGACCGCGACCACGCCGAGGACGGCGCCCGGGATGCCCGGCACCAGCAGGGCGGGAAGGGCGAGGACGCCGGCGAGGGTCATCAGGTAGGTCAGCTGGTTGGGCGTGACCTTGGTGGTGACCAGGAGACGGGTGATGCGCAGGGAGATCTCGCGCATGTAGAGGCGCCCGCCCCAGTGTTCGCCGCTGACCCGGTCCTTCACGCCCGCGGGGTGAACGACGGGCCGGAGTTCAGCTACGGATGGTCTTGGCATAGTCGGCGTAAGCGTCCCTGATCTCGGCGGCGGACAGGTTGAGGTGCTCCAGGATCGTGAAGCGTCCCGGGCGGGTCTGGGGGGCGTACTCGACGGCCGCGACGAACTCGTCGACGCTGAAGCCGATCTCCTCGGGCGCGACCGGCAGGTCGTGCCGGCGCAGCACCTCGACGAAATGGCCGGAGGCGTCCCCCGCCCCGCGCAGGTGCATCGCGAAGGCCGCGCCGATGCCGACCTGCTCGCCGTGGAGCGCGGAGCGTCCCGGGTAGAGCAGGTCGAAGGCGTGGCTGATCTCGTGGCAGGCGCCGGACGACGGGCGGGAGTCCCCGCTGATCGACATGGCGATACCGGAGAGCACGAGCGCCTCGGAGAGCACGGTGAGGAACTCGTCGTCGCGGCAGCCGCCGGGGTGGCGCAGCACGGACTCGCCCGCCGTACGGGCCATGGCGGCGGCCAGGCCGTCGACGGGTTCGCCGGTGGTCCGGTGCGAGAGCTCCCAGTCGGCGATCGCCGAGATGTTGGAGATCGCGTCGCCGATGCCGGCGCGGATGAACCGCACCGGGGCGTCCTTGATGACGTCGAGGTCGATCACCATGGCGATCGGGGTGGGGACGCCGTAGGAGCCGCGGCCGTTGTCGTTGTCCAGGATGGACACCGGGGAGCAGATGCCGTCGTGCGAGAGGTTGGTGGCGACGGCCACCATGGGCAGCCCGACCCGCGCCGCGGCGTACTTGGCCACGTCGATGATCTTGCCGCCGCCCAGGCCCACGACGGCGTCGTAGCGGCGGCCCTTTATGTCGTCGGCCAGCTTGACCGCGGAGTCGATGGTGCCGTCGACGACGGCGTACCAGTCGGCGTGCGGGAGCACGGGCTCCAGCCTGGCGCGCAGCGCCACGCCGGAGCCCCCGCTGATCGCGATGGCGAGCTTGCCGGAGGCGGAGATCCGCTGGTCGGCCAGAACGCCGGCCAGGTCGTCCATCGCCCCGCGACTGATGTCGACGACGACGGGCGAGGGGATGAGCCTCGTCAGTACTGGCATGCGATCGTCCGGCCCTTGGCGAGGTCGTCGTGGTTGTCGATCTCGACCCACTTGACGTCGCCGATGGGGGCCACGTCGACCACGAACCCGTCGTTGACGAGCTGCTGGTAGCCGTCCTCGTAGTAGAGGTCCGGGTCTCGCTCGAAGGTGGTCCTCAGCGCCTCGGCGAGGGCCTGCGCGGCCTCGGCCTCGATCAGCGTGACGCCGATGTACTCGCCGGTGGCGTCGGCGGGGTCCATGAGCTTGGTGATCTTCCGGACGCCCTGGTCCCCGTCGACGACGACCTTCATCTCCTCGTCGGCAAGGCTCTTGACCGTGTCGAGGGCGAGGATGATCTTCTGGCCGTTGCCGCGGGCGGCGAGGAGGGTCTCCTCGACGGAGACCGGGTGGACGGTGTCGCCGTTGGCGAGGATCACACCGCGCCCCAGGACCTCACGGGCGCACCACAGGGAGTAGGCGTTGTTCCACTCCTCGGCCTTGTCGTTGTCGATCAGCGTGATCTTCAGCCCGTACTTGGCCTCCAGCGCGGCCTGGCGCGCGTAGACGGCCTCCTTGCGGTAGCCGACGACGACCGCGACCTCGGTGAGACCGACCGCGGCGAAGTTGCCGAGGGTCAGGTCGAGAACCGTCAGGCTCTCCTCGTCACCCTCGGGGCCGACGGGCACGAGGGCCTTGGGCAGGGTGTCGGTGTAGGGGCGCAGGCGGCGTCCCGCACCGGCAGCGAGGACAAGGCCGATCATGCTGGTTCTCCTTCGTCATGTACGGCGGGTGCCCCGGAGGAGACCCAGAAGCGGATGCTCTCCACGAGCACCACGAGTGCCACGAACACGGCCAGGGCCGTGAGCGCGACGGGGAAGTCCGATGCGCGGTCCACGAGGACGGCGGCGAGGACCGCGGTCAGCAGGACCCGGCCCTCGTGGCCGCCGATGGTCCGCACCAGCCAGTGCGGGGGCGCGCCGGTGCCACCGCGAATGCGGTACACCGTGTCGTAGTGATGGTAGGCGACCGCCGCGATCAGGCCGAATGCCGCCGGGAGGGCCCCGGGGACGTCCGCCTTGACGGCGAGCGCGAGGACCGTCACGTATTCGGCCGCGCGGAACAGCGGCGGGATCAGCCAGTCGAGCGCGCCCTTGAGGGGGGCGGCGACGGCGAGCCCGGCCGTCATGGCGTAGATCACGGCGACGGCGATCAGCCGCGGGTCGCCGAAGGGGAGGTAGACGGCGGCGCCGGCCATCAGAGCGGTGCCGAGGGCGGCGACGTAGACGGAGCCGAAGCTTCCGGAGCGGCCGCGCAGCAGCCGGGCCTGCAGCTCGGCGAGCGGGCCGGAGTCGGCGAGGTCGGCGAGCGCCCGGGCGGCGCGGTCGGTGCGCCGGGCCTTGCGGGTCAGGGACCGCAGGACGCGGCCCGCGGTGGTGTAGAGGGCACCGAAGGAACAGCCGACGATCAGGGCGTAGAAGACGATCCGGGGGGTGGTGAAGGCGGTCAGGACCGCGATCATCGCCCAGCGCTCGCCGATCGGCAGGATGATCATCCGGCGGGCCCAGACCGTCCAGCCGACGCTGTCGAGCCGGTCCGAGAGGGCGGCCGTCGGGCTGGTGTTGGCGTCGGCGTCGTGGTTGGCCTCGTTGAAGGAGAAGTCCACGACGTGCCGGCAGGTCATCAGGATCATCGCGCCGAGGGCCAGGCCCCAGACGTCGTCACCGTTGCGGGCCGCGCCGAGCGCGAGGCCGGCGTAGAAGGAGTACTCCTTCGCCCGGTCGAAGGTCGCGTCGAGCCAGGCGCCCATCGTCGAGTACTGCAGGGAGTAGCGGGCGAGCTGCCCGTCGGTGCAGTCCAGGACGAAGGAGACGATCAGCAGGACACCGGCCGCGACGTAGCCCCAGCGCTCGCCGGTGGCCGCGCAGCCCGCCGCGATCAGCGCGGTGATCAGCGAGGCGGTGGTGACCTGGTTCGGGGTGAGGCCGCGGCGCGCGCACCAGCGGGCGATGTAGCGCGAGTACGGGCTGATGCAGAAGGTGGTGAAGAACCCGTCGCGGGACTTCACGGCGGACCGCAGCCGCACGGCCTCCTCGTCCACGGCGGCGACGGCGGCGGTGGCCGCCGCGCGCGCCTCCGCGTCGGCGGGGACGGCGGCGACCAGGCTGCCGAGCTCGGGCCGCTGGACGGTGGTGCCGGTGGCCTCGACGGCGGCGGCGAGCCGGTCGGCGTAGGGGCCGGGCCCGTGGGCGCCCTCGGTGGCGACGGCCTTGTCGAGGGCCTCGCGGGCGCCCGCCTGTACGGAGAGGGCGCCGGTGACGGCGCAGGCGTCGAAGCGCGGGTCGGTCAGCGCGAGCCGCAGCGCGTGCACGTGCCCGACGAAGGCGGCGTCCACGACGGCCACCCGCTGCTCGGCGGGTACGCCGGCCAGCGCGGCGGCGGCGTCCTGGGGACCGGCGGCCGGGCGGACCTCGAAGCCCAGGGAGCGGAGCTCGTCCGCGAGCGGCGATCCGGGGACCGGCAGGCCGGTGAGGATGACGGTCGGCAGGCGAACTCACTCCTTGTAACGGATTCCGAACGGGCGCGCCCGTTCGGGGCGGCGGCACGTCGGCTGAGGCTATCGGATGAATGGAAGCAGGGATTCATCACCCGTTCACGCCCCGATAAGCCGAATATCCGGGGTTCGGGCCGGGTCGTGATCATCATCGGTGATCACGACGCGGTACCACAAACGGCCTGGATGTTACGGTGGACACGCCCCTGAAGGTGTCGAGTGGATCGAGGTGGGTCGATGACCGTCGCAGTGGTCGCGGCCGAGCGCTGCGAACTCCGGTGCATCCCCCGTTTCCCCCGGGCGACCGGCCGGGCCTGATCCACCGTTCTCCCGGATTTCGCCGGGGAACATCCAGATCGGCCGGAGCCCCTTTTCAAGGGTTCACGTTGACCGACAACACCCACACCCCAGGCAACACCCACACCACCGGCAACACCCGCGACACCGAGGAGAACGCCTCCTTCGGGGCCTTCCTCACTCTTCAGCACGACGGCCCGCTCGCCGAGCGCGTCCGCGACCGGACCGGCGAGGACTCCCCCGCGACGGCGCGGGCGGTGGACGCCACCCGCGAGGAACTCGGCGTACGGGCCCGCCACGGGCACGAGTACGGCTGCACCGGCTACGTGCCGCGTCCGGTGGAGGCCGGCGGCGGCGACGCCTGGCCCGCCCGCCCGGAGACGGCGGCGGACACGGCCGCCGTACGGGCGGTCAACCTGGCGGCCTTCGAGACCCCGCTGGAGGCGGATCTCGTGGACGCGCTGCGCGCGGACGGCGCCTGGCTGCCCGGGCTGTCGTACGTGGCCGAGGCCCCCGACGGATCGGTCGTGGCGCACGCGCTGCTCACCCGGTGCGAGGTCGGCGGCGCCCCGGCGCTGGCGCTCGCCCCGGTGGCCGTGGATCCCGCCCACCAGCGCTCGGGCGCGGGCAGCGCCGTCGTACGGGCGCTGCTCGCGGCGGCCCGCGAGCGGGGGGAGGCACTGGTGCTGGTCCTGGGGCACCCCTCGTACTACCCGCGTTTCGGTTTCACGGCGGCGTCGCGGTTCGGGATCCGGGCGCCCTTCGAGGTCCCGGACGAGGCGCTGATGGCGCTGGTACTGGACGGTTCCGTCGAGGTCCCGGCGGGAACGATCACGTATCCGGCCCCGTTCGGAGTCTGACGCGCGGGAGCGCCGCACGAGGTGATCCGCAGGGGTCCGCCCCCCGCCTAGCACGGGGCGGGGGGCGGACATGCGCGGATGTCCGAAGTGGGGACAAGCCTCTTTTGTACGGCAGACTGAAGGCCGAAGTCCGAAGCGAAGGATGGGTATGCCGACCACACCAGCCACCGCCGCGAACAGCGCGTCCCACGGCACCGGTACTCAAGAACCGATCATGCTCGAACTGGTCGACGAGTCCGGCAACACCATCGGCACGGCGGAGAAGCTCTCCGCCCATCAGGCCCCCGGGCAGCTGCACCGGGCGTTCTCCGTGTTCCTGTTCGACGAGCAGGGCCGTCTGCTGCTGCAGCGGCGGGCCCTCGGGAAGTACCACTCGCCGGGCGTCTGGTCGAACACCTGCTGCGGTCACCCGTACCCCGGGGAATCTCCGTTCGCGGCCGCGGCCCGGCGCACCCACGAGGAGCTGGGGCTGTCGCCGTCGCTGCTCGCGCAGGCGGGGACGGTGCGCTACAACCACCCGGACCCGGCGTCGGGCCTCGTGGAGCAGGAGTTCAATCACCTGTTCGTGGGACTTGCGCAGGCCGCCGTGCGGCCGGATCCGGAGGAGGTCGAGGACACCGCCTTCGTGACCGCCGAGGAGCTGGCGAAACGTCACGCGGAAGTTCCGTTCTCGGCCTGGTTCATGACCGTGCTGGACGCGGCACGGCCCGCGATCCGCGAGCTGACCGGCGACGCGGCGGGCTGGTAGTCCCCCGCACCGTCCTCGTCGCCGCCCCCGCCGTCCTGCGCTCAGCGCGTGGCCGGCGGGGTGGCGAGCGGGAGGGCCGCCCAGACGACCTTGCCGCCGGTGGAGGTGTGCTCGACGTCGCAGACCCCGCCGGACTCCAGGGTGATCTCGCGGACGAGCAGCAGGCCCCGGCCGCCGGTCTGGCCGAAGTCGGCCTCCAGCGCCTTGGGGCGGTAGGGATGGTTGTCCTCGACGGCCACCCGTACCCACTCGCGGCCGATGGCGACCTCGACCGCGACCTCGGGCGAGAGCAGGGCGGCGTGCCGGACCGAGTTCGTCACCAGTTCGGAGACGATCAGGAGCAGGGAGTACACGAGGTCCTGATGGGCCGGCACCCCCTGGCGCCCGAGCAGGTCCCGGACGGCCCGGCGTGCCTGCGGAACGGATTCTTCTACCGCGGGAGCGGTGAACCTCCACACGCCCTCGTAGGCGAGGGGGCCGGCCGGGGCCTGCGGCCCCCCTTCCCCGGCCCGTGGGCCGCTCCCGCTGGCGTCCATCTCCCGGCCCCCGTCTTCACGCTCGATCGTCTCCACGCGACAAGAGTGGTGAAGGGGTGGGTCCGGCCCGGACTGCTGACCAGAAGTCAGCGTCATTCGGACACATTCTGACCATTGGCGTATGACGCCGTCAGTTGTTGGTCTGTTCCTGATCTTCTGCCGGGCGCTTCTCGGCCGCCTCACGCGTCCCCTTCGCGTCGCCGTTCTCCGCCGTCGCCTCGTCTTCCCTGACCAACCCCAGGATGCGCCGCGCACCCAGGCCCATGGCGATGAGGCTCAGGCCGTCGAACAGCAGGGCGAGCGAGAAGAAGGTTCCGATCACGTACAGACTGTTGCCGGGCCAGTTGGAGAGGATCAGGAAGCCCAGCAGCACCCCGAAGGCACCCTGAACGAGTGCCAGCCCGAAGTTGGCACCCCGCACCACCAGCGCTCCGACCAGCCGGAACAGTCCCCCGGTGAGGAAGAGCAGGGCCGCGAACATGGTCAGTGCCTCGGCGCTCGCCTCGGGGCGGCGCAGGATCACGAAGCCCGCCGCGATGTTGATCGCGGCGACGATGACGGCGAGCCAGAAGTAGCTGCTCCCCCGCGACTGCACCGCCTGCACCAGACCGACCACACCGCCGATGAGCAGCAGCCAGCCGAAGAGGAACATCGAGGTGAGCGTGGCGAGGCCGGTGTAGACCAGACCCACCAGGCCGGCCAGCACGAGGAGTACCCCGAGCCCGGCCATCAGACCGAAGCTGCGGCTGACCTCCCGCTTCTCCCGCTGCGGTTCCCGGCCCCCGGCCGGGGTGCGCCGCGTACGGTCTGCGCCCATGGCCGTGCCACCTCCTCGCACCCCCGACAGACTCCTTCGATCATAGGTTTCACCGACCGGGATAGCATCCGGCGCATGGACGCAGCCCTGGACGCAACCCTCCTGCACACGGTCTCCGACGGGGTCGCCACCGTCGTCGTCTCGCACCCCGCCAAGCGCAACGCCATGACCGCCTCGATGTGGCGGGCGCTGCCCGGGCTGCTGGACGGCCTGGCGGGCGATCCGGCCGTACGGGTGCTCGTCCTCACCGGGGCCGGAGCGACCTTCTGCGCGGGCGCCGACATCTCCTCCCTCACCGGGGACGACGACCCGCGGGCCCTCGCCGTGGCGGCGGAGGAGGCCCTGGCTGCCTTCCCGAAGCCGACGCTGGCCGCGATCCGCGGGTTCTGCGTGGGCGGCGGCAGCCAGCTGGCGGCCGCCTGTGACCTGCGCTTCGCCGAGGAGGGGGCGTCCTTCGGGGTGACCCCGGCGAAGCTGGGCATCGTCTACCCGGCGTCCTCGACCCGCAGGCTCGCCTCCCTGGTCGGCCCGGCCTGGGCCAAGTACCTCCTCTTCTCCGCGGAGCTGATCGGCGCGGAGCAGGCGCTGCACGCCGGGTTCCTGAACGAGCTGCTGCCGGCCGGCGGGCTGGACAAGCGCGTCGCCGAGTTCGCCCGCGTCCTGGCCTCCCGCTCGCAGCTGACGCAGGCGGCGGCCAAGGAGTTCGCCGACGGCCGCGAGGACCGGGCCGCGTACTGGGAGGAGCAGGCGGCCGGGAACGCCGACACCGCCGAGGGGGTGGCCGCGTTCCTGGAGCGACGGGCGCCCCGTTTCACCTGGACGCCCTGACCGCGTCCCGGCCGGGCGCGTTGTTCTCGCGCAGCATCGCGACGATGGCGGCCGGGGCCTTCTCGGGCGAGCCCGCGTCATAGGGCGGCTGGGGGTCGTACTCGGTCATCAGCTGCACGGCCTGGGCGAACCCGTCACCGGCGATCCGGCCGAGGAGGGCGAGCCCCATGTCGATCCCGGAGGACACCCCGGCCGCGGTGACGTACTTGCCGTCGAACACCACGCGCTCGCCGGTCGGCTCGGCCCCGAGCTTCGCCAGCCGGTCCAGGTGCAGCCAGTGGCTGGTCGCCCGCCGCCCCCGCAGCAGTCCCGCGCCGGCCAGCAGCAGGGATCCGGTGCACACCGAGGTGGTCCAGGTGGTGGTGGCGTCGACCGTGCGCAGCCAGTCCATGACCACGGGGTTGGCCATCTCCAGCTCGGGGTGCGGCCCGCCGGGCACGATGACGAGGTCGGGCCGGGTCACCTCGTCGAGCCCCCTGTCCGCGACGAGTGCGAGCGAGCCGTTGTCGGTCCGTACCGGCCCGGGCCGCTCGGAGACGAACACGACCTCGGCGCCGGACAGCCGGCCGAGAGTATCGAACGGGCCGATGGCGTCGAGCGCGGTGAAGCGGTCGTAGAGCAGGACGGCGATCTGCATGGCTCCTCCGGAGCGGTCGAACGGCTGCGGCCCGGTTCCCGCACCCCCACTCCGGACCGGTGCGAACCTATCGTGTTCACACCTTCACGCAGAGCGACCCTTCGGGGTGGCCCGCCCGCCACCGTCATCCGGGGCCGGGTCCGCGCGCCGATAGGATCGGCACATCATGACTGCAACCCTCGTCGCCAAGAAGCTCACCGCCGCGCACGGCGAGCGCACGCTGTTCGCCGATCTCGACCTCGTCGTCGCACCCGGCGACGTCATCGGCCTCGTCGGCGTGAACGGCGCCGGGAAGTCGACCCTGCTGCGGCTGCTCGCGGGGCTGGACACCCCCGAGACCGGGGAGCTGCGGCTCTCCCCTCCCACCGCTGCCGTCGGCCACCTCCCGCAGGAGCCGGAGCGCCGTCCGCAGGAGTCGGTCCGGGAGTTCCTGGCCCGGCGTACGGGCGTGGCCGCCGCCCAGACGGAGCTCGACACGGCGACGCAGGGCCTGGTGGACGGGACGCCGGGTGCGGACGACGCGTACGCGACCGCGCTCGACCGGTGGCTGGACCTGGGCGGCGCGGACCTCGACGAGCGCGCCGAGGAGGTCGCCGACGACCTCGGCCTCTCGGTCGGCCTCGACCTGCCGATGACGGCGCTCTCGGGCGGTCAGGCGGCCCGTGCGGGGCTGGCCTCGCTCCTCCTCTCGCGCTATGACGTCTTCCTGCTGGACGAGCCCACCAACGACCTGGACCTGGACGGTCTGGAGCGGCTGGAGCGGTTCGTCAAGGGGCTGCGGGCCGGCACCGTCGTGATCAGCCACGACCGCGAGTTCCTGACCCGGACCGTCACCAAGGTCCTCGAACTCGACCTGGCACAGCAGCAGATCAACCTCTACGGCGGCGGCTACGACTCCTACCTGGAGGAGCGGGCCCGGGCCCGCAGCCACGCGCGTGAGGAGTACGAGGAGTACGCGGACAAGAAGGCCGCGCTCGAAGGCCGGGCCCAGATGCAGCGCAACTGGATGGACAAGGGCGTGCGCAACGCGCGCCGCAAGTCCACCGACAACGACAAGATCGGCAAGGCCCTGCGCGGCGAGTCCAGCGAGAAGCAGGCCGCCAAGGCCCGCCAGACGCAGCGCGCGATCGAGCGGCTGGAGGTCGTCGAGGAGCCGCGCAAGGAGTGGGAGCTGCGGATGGAGATCGCGGCGGCCCCGCGCTCGGGCTCCGTGGTGGCCACCCTGCGCGAGGCGGCCGTCAAGCGCGGGGACTTCGCCTTCGGCCCGGCCAGCCTGCAGATCGACTGGGCCGACCGGGTGGCGATCACCGGGGCGAACGGCGCCGGCAAGTCCACTCTCCTCGCCGTGCTCCTGGGCCGGCTGGCCCCGGACTCCGGCTCGGCCACCCTTGGCTCCGGCGTCCTGGTGGGCGAGGTCGACCAGGCGCGCGGCCTGTTCCTCGGCGACGAACCGCTGCTGGAGGCCTTCTGCGCGGCCGTCCCGGACACCGAGCCCGCCGAAGTGCGCACCCTGCTGGCCAAGTTCGGCCTCAAGGCGGCGCACGTCCTGCGTCCGGCGGCGACCCTCTCCCCCGGTGAGCGCACCCGCGCCGCGCTCGCGCTGCTCCAGGGCCGCGGGGTGAACCTGCTGGTCCTGGACGAGCCGACCAACCACCTCGACCTGCCGGCGATCGAGCAGTTGGAGTCCGCGCTGGAGGCGTACGAGGGCACGCTCCTGCTGGTCACGCACGACCGCCGGATGCTCGACGCGGTCCAGGTGACCCGCCGCCTGGAGGTCTGCGGCGGCAGGGTCACCGAGCTGTAGGGCGGGCGTCCGGTTCGGGGCGGGGGCGGCAAGGCCCCCCGGCCGCCGTTCACTGGCCGGTGCGGACCGTGTCGCCCAACCGGTAGAAGCAGCCCTGGTGGCCGGAGAGCGGGGTGGCGAGAGCGGCCAGCTTCTTGGCCTTGCCGACCGGCCCGTCCCCCGTCACCCGGAACGAGGCCTCGGCGACGATGTCCAGGGGTGTCACGCCCTTGCCGCCGCTGAGCCACTTCTGGTGCTTGAGGTCGACGCTTCCTTCCCGTGCGCTCCCCGTCAGCTGTGCCTGCCCCAGGCGGTTGCGCCGAGGCTGGCCGGTGTCCTCGTAGGTGAGCACCGCTGTGAGGCGGTCGACCCGTTCGGTACCGCTGAGGTCGGTGCCCTCCGGGGTGATGTCGAGGGTCAGGTACATCATCAGCCCGGGATCGGAGTAGCTCACCTCGCCGCTCCACTCGCATCCGGCGGTCCCCTGGTACCGGCCGGCGAACTGCCCGCTGTTGATGTCGATGTGGGGCAGGGCGAAGGGCACGGTCCGCCGCCTGAGGTACCGGGCGGCCGCCTCGTACATCTCCTCGAAGGGGTAGAGGGCGTGTGCCGACTGCCGGCCCACCGCGCTGAGCAGGATGTCCTTTGCCTGGCTGGCCGCCAGAGCGCCCAGCTCCCGGCCACCGCCGCAGAACAGGTCCCGACCGTCGCAGTACGACTCGGCGTTGTCCGCGAGGTCCGCCGGGACCTGCTGTTCCGGCCCGCCGAAGACGCCGTGGGCGCCTTTCTGGCGGCTGCCGGCGGCGATCTTCGAGTCCCGGAAGGTGGGGTCGCCGAACAGGGCGACGTAGAGCACCCGTTGCCTGGCCGAGTCGGTCAACCGGAAGAGCGCTTCGCGCATGACGTGCGCTCCCTGCGAGTAGCCGCCGAGGATGAACCACTGCCGGGCGCGCCCCTTCGTCCCCGCTTCGAGCCCGTCGCAGTGCGCGGAGCGGTCGTTCAGCAGACGGGCCGCCGCCTCCGAGCCGGCAGCCCGACTGTCGTGGTAGGAACCGGACGTGGCCTGGTTGCGGTACGCCTCCCAGTTGCCGGTGTGCCCGCCGCGCGCCGGGTACTCCACCGAGACGAACCCGATCTTCGCCTCGTGGCGGATCACCTCGTCGATCGCGTCGAAGAAGCGTCGGGTCTCGGGCTGCCCCGACACCTCCTGGGGTTGACTCGATCCACGGGCGAACACCACGATGTACTCCTCCGAGCAGTCCTGGGTGAGCTTGCCGTAGCGCCGGGAGGGGCCCTGTCCGACGGTTTCACGGGAACACCCCGTCAGCGCGAGCCCGATCAGGACCAGGAAAACCAGACACCTTCTGCGGATCACGACTCCACCTCTCCCCCCGAGGTCCGTGCTCGTGCTCGTGCTACCGAGCGTAGCGAGGGCGTTGCCGGAGAGACAGACCTGGCGCACACCGTGCGCGGCATGACCGCCGGGGAGATCTCCTCGCTGGAGGAGCAAGCCACGAAGACCGCGCGCGGGCAGCGGAGCTGGGCGGTGTGGTGGCGCTTCGTCGAAACATGGGCGGGGCTGACCGTGGCGGTCCTCTCGGCGCTGGCCGGGGTCACCGTCCTGGCCGCGGAGCAGTACCAGGGGCCGGCCGCCGTGCTCGCCCTCGCCTCCTCCGCGCTGGGAGCCGTCCTGGGGTTCAGCCGCCCCGCCGACCAGGCCCGCAAGGCCGAGACCCTGGCCCTGCTCTGCGAGGGCTTCGAACGCAGAGCACGGCAGGCACGCACGCTGACCCTGCCCGACCTCGACGCCGAGGACTCCCGACGTCTGCTGTCCGCCCTGACCGAACGCTGGGAGACGATCCGCTGGGACGACCTCCAGGACCAGCTCGACCGGCACGGCCCGCAGGAGCCTTGAGCCGGATCCCGCCGCCCGCCCGGACGCCCGGGCGGCGCGCCCTCGCAGGAGCCCGCCGCGGGTTCGGCGCGCACACGTCGTCGGCCCGCGGCAACTCGTGGCGGGCGCCGGAACCGGAGCGCAGGGTATGACAGGCCCCGTCCAGGCCGCCCGTCATGCGTCCGGACCGGCCGGGGGCCTGCGCGTGCGGGCCATTCTCCGGGCGACGAAGGCGCGCGGGAGGTGGCGGACGGCGAGGGCGTAGGCCTGGTAGCGGCGGCCGGTGATGCTGACCGGACGGCGCAGGGCGAGGTCCCTGAGCGCCTGCTCCACGACGGCTTCCGGTTCCAGCCAGACCGCGTCGCGCAGCGCGCTGACGTCCATCCCGGCGCGTTCCTGGAACTCGGTGCGGGTGAAGCCGGGGACGACGGCCAGCACCCGCACGTTGTACGGCTCCATGTCCACCCGCAGGGACTCGCTGAACGCGGTGACCCAGGCCTTGGCGGCCCCGTAGGTGCCCGTGGGCAGCAGCCCGGCCACCGAGGAGACGTTGACGACGCCCCCGCGGCGGCGCTCGCGCAGACCGGGCAGCGCGGCATGGGTGAGCCGCAGCGGGACCTTGACGAGGAGGTCGAGCATCCGCTCCTCGTCCTCGACCGGGCTGTACGGGAAGGGCGCGGGGAGCCCGAAGCCCGCGTTGTTGACCAGGATGTCCACGGGCCGGGTGCGGTCGGCGAGCCGCCCGGCGACCTCGTCGAGGTCCGCCGGGTCCAGCAGGTCGGCGGGCAGCACCTCGCAGGCGGTGCCGTACTCGCGGGCCAGCGCGTCGGCGACGGCGCCCAGCCGGTCCTTGTCCCGGGCGACGAGGACGAGGTCGCAGCCTTTGGCGGCGAATCCCCGGGCGAAGGCGGCGCCCAGTCCGGCGCTGGCTCCGGTGATCAGTACGGTGGTCACGGCGCGTTCACTTCCTCGGTGGTGGCCGGCGCGGCGTAGGCCTCGGCGACGTCGACGAGGAACCGCGCCTCGTCCGCCAGGTCCCCGCCTTCGTTCGAACTCTGGATGGCGGCGGGCAGTTCCAGTGCGGCCGCCTCGCCCGGCCGCCCGGGCAGCCCGGCGAGCTTGGCCCGCCGGGCGTCCCGCAGTACGCGGGCCAGTGCGGCCGCGGTGCGCCGCTGCTCGGGGATCCCGTGCTCGGCGGCCCGGCCGCGGGCCTGCTCCAGGGCGCCCGGCCCGACGTACTCCCCCAGGACCAGGATGGCGTCGCGCGTCTCGATGACCTTGCGGTAGACCAGCAGGTTGCGCGGGACCGGTGGCCACAGCAGCTCGGCCACCCGGCCGGAGCGCGGCTTGTTGAGGGCGACGTGCGGGACGGCGTCGACGAGGTCGCGCCACAGGGGCCACAGCCGCCAGGCGGTGGCGATGTCGGCGAAGCCGCGCCGGAGGGTGAACAGGGTGGGCACGAGGATCGCGGCGGCGCGCAGCACGCCGTGCAGGTTCATCAGCAGCGGGAGGGCGGGCATGGCCCAGGTGCTGGCGAACAGCGCCTTGACGAGGTAGGCGAGCCAGAACAGTCCGGCGAGCGCGGTGCCGAGGCCGAACAGGCGCAGGCCGGCGGCCAGTCCACGGCTCTCGGTGCGCCGGCTGTAGCGCCAGCACAGCGAGACGCAGACGGTGTTGGCGATCACGTGGGCGGAGATCAGCACGAGCCAGTACGCGAGGGAGGGCACCGGGTCGCCGACCGGGGGCATGGTGTGGGTGCCGTGGCCGGGTGCGGCGGCGTCCAGGGCCACGAGGGCGGTCAGCCAGGCCGCCGTGGCGGCGCAGGAGGCCAGTTGGAGGCGGCGGCCGCGGGTGGTGGCGGCGACGAAGTAGAGCACGGCGCCCGCCGACAGCACCCCGATGAGGTTGCGGACGAGGCCGATGGAGTGGGCGTAGGCCGCGCCCCGGCCCATCGCGTAGGAGACGACGTCGGGCAGGTTCAGGGTCATCGCGGCGGCGGCGGTCGCGACGGCCAGCCACAGGCCGCGCTGCTGGGGCGAGCGCAGGGCGCCCGGGGCGCGCAGCAGGACGGCGGCCCACAGGAACACCACGCTCGGGACGGCGAGCCAGTTGCCGAAGTCGGTCAGGTCAGCCGCCATCGGTGCCCCGCTCGTACCCCATGGCGGACTCCAGCCGGGCGAGGGTGCCGCGGTCCCGGGCGGGGGTGCGCGGGCCGGTGTTCGCGGTACGGATGCGGATCATGCTGGCGAGCATCTCCGCCTCCTGTTCCTGGCGGGTGGTGTAGTTGGTGCGGCCCAGTACGACCGGGGCGCCGTCGTCGGTCTCCTCGCCCTCCAGCGAGTTGTGTCCGAAGAGGATGTGTCCGAGCTCGTGGAGGACGATGTGCTCCCGGTGCAGCGGGGTGGTCTGCGCCTCGTAGAAGACGTAGTCGACGCTGGCCGTGCCCACCCACAGTCCGCAGACCCCGGATTCCGCCGCCTCCTTGGGGAGGGGGTGGAGCCGGATGGGGCGGCCGCGCTGCTCGGCTATCCGCCCGCACAGGGCGTCGAGGGAGAACGGATGGGTCAGATCCAGATGGCCGAGAATGTTCTCGCACCTTTTACGAATGCTGAGTTGCCGGTGGGACATGTGATCCCTCTTCGGAGCCTTTCCGGGGCAGCGTCGGTAGGCGTGTGTGGGCATGGGCATGACGTCCTGTGCCTTCAAGGCGGCCTCGGGGAATGCGGTCCTGAGGGGGAGAAACACGGAAGCCCGTCCGCCGGGTGACGAACGGGCGTTCCACCATGCCTACAGATCTTGTACGGGAGTTGGCAAGGAAAGTCCCCAGGTGGGGAACCTATTCGGCCATCACGTACGGAGGTGCTCACGCGCCGGGTGGCCGGAGGCCGCCGCCCCTGGCGGTGTGCGCAACCGCTCCCGCACACCGCCGAGGCCCCGGGTCACCGGTTGCGGCGCTCCTCGGGGCCGGTCAGGCCGGCCCGCCGCAGGGCGTCGGCCATGGCGCTGTTCGCGGGCGCGGGGGCTCCGGCGCCCTGCCGACGGCTCTGGCCGCCGCCCTGGCCCTGGCCGCGCTCGCCCTGGTTCCTGCCGCCGCCCTGGTTCCTGCCGCCGCCGCCCTGGCCGCCCGCTCCGCCGCGCTGCTGCGGGGGTCGGCCGCCGCCTCGCCGCTCCTCGCGCTGGCGCGGGGCACCGCGCTCGGCTCCGGCCTCGTCCTCCAGCCGCAGGGTCAGCGAGATCCGCTTGCGCGGGATGTCCACGTCCATGACCTTGACGCGGACGATGTCACCCGGCTTGACCACGTCCCGGGGGTCCTTGACGAAGTTCTTCGACAGTGCCGAGACGTGCGCCAGACCGTCCTGGTGGACGCCGATGTCGATGAAGGCGCCGAAGGCGGCCACATTGGTGACCACGCCCTCCAGGATCATCCCGGGGGCCAGGTCGCCGATCTTCTCGACGCCCTCCTTGAAGGTCGCCGTCCTGAAGGCGGGTCGCGGGTCGCGCCCCGGCTTCTCCAGCTCGCGCAGGATGTCGGTGACCGTGGGCAGGCCGAAGGCCTCGGTGACGAACTGCTCGGGCCGCAGCGAGCGCAGGACCCCCGTGTTGCCGATCAGCGCGGCCACCTCGCCGCCCGCCGTCTTCCCCATCGCCCGCACCACCGGGTACGCCTCGGGGTGCACGGCCGAGGCGTCCAGCGGGTCGTCGCCGCCGCGGATGCGCAGGAAGCCCGCGCACTGCTCGTACGCCTTGGGGCCGAGGCGGGCCACGTCCTTGAGGCCCTTGCGGCTGCGGAAGGGGCCGTTGGCGTCGCGGTGCGCGACGATGTTCTCCGCGAGGGTCCCGCTGATGCCGGAGACCCGCGACAGCAGCGGCGCGGAGGCGGTGTTGACGTCGACGCCGACGCCGTTCACGCAGTCCTCGACCACCGCGTCGAGGGAGCGGGACAGCTTCACCTCGGACAGGTCGTGCTGGTACTGGCCGACGCCGATCGACTTCGGGTCGATCTTGACCAGTTCGGCCAGCGGGTCCTGCAGGCGGCGGGCGATGGAGACGGCGCCGCGCAGCGACACGTCCATGCCGGGCAGTTCCTGCGAGGCGAAGGCGGAGGCCGAGTACACGGAGGCGCCCGCCTCCGAGACCATCACCTTGGTGAGCCCCAGCTCCGGGTGCCGGGTGATGAGGTCCCCGGCCAGCTTGTCGGTCTCGCGGGAGGCGGTGCCGTTGCCGATGGCGACCAGCTCGACCGCGTGCTCCTTCGCGAGGCGGGCCAGCTTGGCGAGGGACTCGTCCCACCGGTTGGCGGGCACGTGCGGGTGGATGACGTCGGTGGCCACGACCTTGCCGGTGGCGTCCACGACGGCCACCTTCACACCGGTACGGAAGCCCGGGTCGAGGCCGAGCGTGGCGCGGGTGCCGGCGGGCGCCGCGAGCAGCAGGTCGCGCAGGTTCGACGCGAAGACCCGTACGGCCTCGTCCTCGGCGGCCTGGCGCAGCCGCATCCGCAGGTCGATGCCGAGGTGCACCTGGACCTTGGTGCGCCAGCACCAGCGGACGGTGTCCGCGAGCCACTTGTCCCCGGGACGGCCGCGATCCGCGACGCCGAACCGGCGCGCGATCATGCCCTCGTACGTGGAGGGGCCGGGGGTGTCGGCGTCCTCGGGGGCCTCGGGCTCCAGGTTGAGGTCGAGGACGTCCTCCTTCTCGCCGCGGAGCATGGCGAGCACGCGGTGCGAGGGCAGCGCGGTGAACGGCTCGGCGAAGTCGAAGTAGTCGGCGAACTTCGCGCCGGCCTCCTCCTTGCCCTCGCGGACCTTCGCGGCGAGCCGGCCGCGGCCCCACATGCGTTCGCGGAGCTCGCCGATCAGGTCGGCGTCCTCGGCGAACCGCTCGGTGAGGATGGCGCGGGCGCCCTCCAGGGCCGCCGCCGGGTCGGCGACGCCCCGGTCGGCGTCGACGAACGCGGCCGCCGCTGCCGCCGGGTCCACCGACGGGTCGGCCAGCAGGCCGTCGGCGAGCGGCTCCAGGCCGGCCTCGCGGGCGATCTGCGCCTTGGTGCGCCGCTTGGGCTTGAAGGGGAGGTAGATGTCCTCCAGGCGCGCCTTGGTGTCGGCCGCGTTGATCCGGGCCTCCAGCTCGGCGTCGAGCTTGCCCTGCTCCCGTACGGAGTCCAGGATCGCCGCGCGCCGGTCCTCCAGCTCGCGCAGATACCTCAGCCGCTCCTCCAGGGTGCGCAGCTGGGCGTCGTCGAGCATCTCGGTCGCTTCCTTGCGGTAGCGCGCGATGAACGGCACGGTGGAGCCGCCGTCGAGCAGCTCGACGGCGGCCTTGACCTGCCGCTCCCGTACGCCGAGCTCCTCGGCGATCCTGCCTTCGATGGACATCGTCACGATCGGGTCCCGCCTGCCTTCGTTTGCACTGGAAGGCTGCCAATTGTGGCAGGTGGTCGTGACGGACGGCGGGAGCCCTGCCCGTCAGGCCCTGCCCATGAGGTCCTTCGGGAAGGCCCCGGCGGTCACGGCCTTGACGACGAGGGCGCCGCCGAGGTCGGTGAGGCGGGCCAGGCCGTCCGCGCCGAGGTGCTCGTAGGGGCCGGCGTCGAGGCGGTCGGTGTCGCTCTCCAGCCGTTCGCGCAGGGCCGTGCCCTCCTCGGTCAGCTCGCCGGCGTCGTCGAGCACGCCGCGTTCGCGCAGCCGGCCGGCCGCTGCGTCGAGGTCGTCCTGCGCCCAGCCGCGCATGGCCTTGAGCCACTTCGGGGTCATGCCCTTGCCGGTGGCGGTGTGGCTGACCAGCGCCTCGACGGGGTCCAGGCCCGCGAGGAGCAGGGCGGCGAGGTGGCCGTCGCCGCGGTGCTCGCGCAGCAGGGTGGTGGCGTGCCACAGCCGCAGGTGCGGTTCTTCGGGTACGGGGAGGTCGGCGTGGGCGGCGTACAGGGTGCGGGCGTGCCGGGTGCAGCCCTCGGTGGCACGCATCGCCAGGTCGGCGGCCTCGGCCACCTCGGGGGACTTCACGGTGTCGGCGCCGAGGAGGCGGGTGAGGGCGGCGTCGGCGGCGCGCAGCCGGGCGGCGAGGGCCTGGGCGGGGGTGACGGTGTCCCAGACGGCGGGCAGGTGCCGGGCGACGAGGTCGTGCCGGTAGTTGTAGAAGGTGGCGGTGACCGCACCGGCCCCGACGGCGCCCATCGCGGCGGAGCGGTGCGCCAGGTTGACGGCGACCGGGTCGGTCACACCCCGTGCGGCGAACTCCTCGGCGATCTCCGGCGAGAAGTAGACGATGGCGTGCAGCGGGTTGATGGCGGCATGCCAGCAGCGGCGCGCGGCGAGCGGGTGAAGGGTCATGCGCGGCACATTACCGACTGTTCGGTATGTCGGATAGACCGGTCACGGAGCCGGTCGGGAACCGCCGGCCGGCCCCGGGCCGCGGGCCGGTGGTTCGATCCGGACTTTCCCGCGGGCGGGGCCGGGAGGTCCGGCGGGCCGCCGGGGGCGGGCGCCGGGCGGCCGGGGCGCAGGCCGGGCGAGTGCGACGGGGTGGGCGGCGGCGGCTCGGCGCGCTCGCGACCGTTCCCCGCGCGGAAGCGTGACGGCCGAATGGCGATCGTGTGACAGTGCGGGCCATGGACACGACCTGCGGGGCCAGGGGTGAATACGGTCGAGCGACGACCTTGAACCGAGCTGTCTCCCCTACCACTTGGAGCCATTCGTGCACCGCAAAGTCATCGTCCCGAGCGTGCTCGCCGCCTCCCTCCTGCTGGTGATCCCGGCGTCGGCGGCGAGCTCCGGTCCGGGCGCCCCGGGTATCGGCGATCCCTACTACCCGGCCAGCGGCAACGGCGGATACGACGTGTCGCACTACGACCTGCGCCTGAAGTACCAGCCGACGACAGACCTGCTGGAGGGCACCGCGACCCTGATCGCCACCGCCCGGCAGGACCTGTCCCGTTTCAACCTGGACTTCGGCCTGAAGGTCAGTGAGATCCGGGTCAACGGCGCCAGGGCGAAGTTCGCCACCTCCGGCACCCACGAGGTGGAGGTCACCCCGGCCAGGCCGCTGGCGCGCAACAGCCCGCTGACCATCGTCGTCACGTACGCCGGCAAGCCCTCCGAGCTGAAGATCGACGGCTGGACCGCCTGGCACCGCACCCCGGACGGCGGCGTGGCGGCGCAGGAGCCCGACTCGGCCGTCTGGTGGTTCCCCAGCAACGACCACCCGCTGGACAAGGCCACCTTCGACGTCTCGGTCAACGTGCCCGACGGCACCCAGGCCATCAGCAACGGCGTGCTCCAGTCGCAGACTTCGCGGCTCGGCTGGACCCGGTACAACTGGCGCTCCAACAAGCCGCAGGCCACCTATCTGGCCACCCTCGCCGTCGGCAGGTTCGACATCACCACCGACCGGACGGCGAGCGGGCTGCCGATCGTCAACGCCTACAGCAAGGACCTCGGCGACAACGCGGGCGCGGCGCGCGCGAGCGTGGAGCGGACCGGCGAGGTCACCGAATGGCTGGAGGGGGTCTTCGGGCCGTACCCCTTCAACGCGCTGGGGGGCTATGTGCCGAACGTGAGCGCCGGCTTCGCCCTGGAGACCCAGACGCGGCCGTTCTACGGTCCGCGCCTGTTCAACAACGGCTCGAACGTCTCGGTGGTCGTGCACGAGCTGGCGCACCAGTGGTACGGCGACAGCGTGTCCGTGGAGGGCTGGAAGGACATCTGGATCAACGAGGGCTTCGCCCGCTACAGCCAGTGGCTGTGGTCGGAGAAGGAGGGCGAGGGCACCGCTCAGGAGCTCGCCGACTGGGCGTACTCCCTGCGCCCGACGGAGGATGCCTTCTGGCAGGTCAAGCCGGGTGACCCCGGTCCGGAGAACCAGTTCCACGGGGCCGTCTACGACCGCGGCGCGATCGCCCTCCAGGCGCTGCGCAATGCGATCGGCGACGAGAAGTTCTTCCGGATCCTGCGGGGCTGGCCGACCGAGCGCGCCTATGGCAACGCCGCGGTCGGGGACTTCGTCCGGTACGCCGAGAAGGTCTCCGGCAAGCCCTTGGCCCAGCTGTTCGAGACCTGGCTCTACACCCCGGGCAGGCCCGAGGCGTCGGCACTGAACCCGGCGGCCGCGCAGCAGACGGCCCGGTCGGCGCGGTCCGCCCCCGCGAAGCCCGCCGCCGAGCCCAAGTCGTGGAAGAAGATCGCGGAGACGAACACCATCCACGACACCGGGCACGGCTCCGGTCCCGGCCACCGGCACTGAGCCCGCGCCGGCCGGCGCCCCGCACGCGGCTCCCGCTGCTCGCGGGGGCCGCGTGCACTGTCGTCAGCGGCGTCCCGCGTGCCAGGCGGCGCGCGCCCGGTAGGCGATCGGCAGGTAGCGCAGCCGCTCGGGCAGCAGCGGTACGAGGATCCGTACGGCCGTGCTGAACCGGCGGAGCCTGCGCTCCTGGGCCGGGCTCCACGCCAGCCCGATCGCGGCGCGCGCCTCGGGCGGCATGTACCCGGCGGTGACGAAGGCCCGCAGCCGCAGGAACGCCGCCCGCAGCACCGGCCAGGTCAGCCGCAGCAGCAGCCGTACGGGGAGCGGCCCGCCCTCGGGCCGGGGCAGCGGCACGTCGGTGGCGACCAGCTCGCGGGCGACCGCGGTCGGCTCGATCTCCTCGGCCAGCATCCGGCCCCAGTACGTCCAGTACTCCTCGATGGTCTGCGGCATGTCCCGGTCGCGCAGGCCGAGGATCCGGCCGACCTGCAGCCATTCGCGGTAGAGCTGCTGCTCCTGGGCGGGGGTGAAGCGGCGCAGCAGGTAGCGCCCGGCGTAGAGGTAGACCGGGAAGCCGGTGGCGTGGACCCAGGCGTAGCAGGCCGGGTCGAGGGAGTGGTAGCGGCGGCCCCGGGTGTCGGTGCCCTGGATGTCCTTGTGCAGGCGGCGGACCCGGCGGCCCTCCTCGGCGGCCTCTTCGCCGCCGTACACCCACAGCTGGACCGAGCGCAGGGAGCGTTCGCCGCGGCCCCAGGGGTCGGTGCGGAAGACGGAGTACTGGTCGACGCCGGCGGCGACGGCCGGGTGCGCGACCTGCATCGTGAAGGCTGCGGGCAGCATCAGCAGGGCGCGGATGTCACCGGCGATGGTCCACAGCACCCCGCCGGGCGGTGGCGGTGCGGGGTCGGTGCGGGCGGCCGACGTACCCGGTGTTCCCCGCGCGGCCCGTCGGTCGTTCCCGGTCATGCGCGCCCCCAAGCAGTCGATCTCTTCCGCTTCCCAGTATGACCTGCGCCGAAGCCCTTCCGGCGGGCCGGTCCGCACGCCATCCTGCGGCCATGGACCTGTCTCCCTCGGCATGGTGGGAAGCCCTCCTGCCTCACCTGCTCGCGGTCGCCGCGGTGACCGCCGCCCTCGTCTGCGCGGTCGCCGGGGGCATCGTCGTCGTGCTGCACCTGGTGCTGCGGCGCCGTCGCCGGGCGGTCCGTGAGGAGGCCGCGGGGGGTCTCGCCGGCTTCACCTGGACCCCTCCCGAGGAGTGACGACAGGCGCGCCGTGTGATCGTCGCGGCCCGGACAGAAAGTGGCTGCACGGGTGTTACCCAGAGGTAACCGCGGCTGCTTGGATGACGGGGCCGATCTTCCCGCGCAGGAATGATGGAGACCCCATGCTGCACACCTCCCACCGCCGCCACCGGGCCGCAGCCGCGGCCGTCGCGGCGATCGCCGCAGGCGCCCTGGCAGCCACCACCGCTCCCGCCGCCGTCGCCGCGGAGAACGCCGCCGCCCCCCGGCTCAGCGTCCTGTCGTACAACGTGTTCCTGATGAGCAAGAACCTCTACCCGAACTGGGGCCAGGACCACCGGGCCGCGCAGATCCCCAGGACCTCCTTCTACCAGGGCCACGACGTGGTCGTGCTCCAGGAGGCCTTCGACAACAGCTCCTCGGACGCGCTGAAGGCGAACTCCGCCGCGCAGTACCCGTACCAGACCCCGGTCGTCGGCCGCAGCAAGAGCGGCTGGGACGCCACGAGCGGCGCCTACTCCTCCACCACCCCGGAGGACGGCGGCGTCACGGTCCTCAGCAAGTGGCCGATCGTCCGCAAGGAGCAGTTCGTCTACAAGGACGCCTGCGGCGCCGACTGGTGGTCCAACAAGGGCTTCGCCTACGTCGTGCTGAACGTGAACGGCACGAAGGTGCACGTGGTCGGCACGCACGCGCAGTCCACCGACCCGGGCTGCGGAGCCGGCGAGGCCGCGCAGATGCGCGCCCGTCAGTTCCGGGCCCTGGACGCCTTCCTGGACGGCAAGAACATCCCGGCGAACGAGCAGGTCATCGTGGCGGGCGACTTCAACGTCGACTCGCGCACCCCCGAGTACGCGACGATGCTCGCCGACGCCGACCTCGCCGACTCCGACACGCGCACGGGCCACCCGTACTCCTTCGACACCGCACTGAACTCGATAGCGAAGTACCGCTACCCGTCGGACCCGCGCGAGGACCTGGACTACGTGCTCCACCGCAAGGGCCACGCCCGTCCGGCGGGCTGGGAGAACAACGTGGTCAAGGAGGAGTCGGCGCCCTGGACGGTCTCCAGCTGGGGCACCTCCTACACCTACACCAACCTCTCCGACCACTACCCCGTGATCGGACGCTGACGCCCCGTCCCGGGCCGGGGGGGGGGGGGGGGGGGGGCCCCCCCCCCCGGGGGGGGCGCGCGCCCCCCCCCCCCGGGCCCCCCCCCCCCCCCCCCCCCACCCCAAACCACACACCCACCCCCCCCCCCCCGGGCCCGGGGCGCCCCCCCCCCCCCCGGGGGGGGGGGGCCGCGCCCCCCCCCCCCCGGCCGGGGCTGAGGCCGACTGGCCTCCCGGGCGGTCTCAGCAGTCCCGGACCTCCCCGCCTGGACACCACGGCCCCGCATCTCACCTACCGGCCGAGGCCGTCTACGGCGTCAAGGGCGAGCCCCCACGGATAGGGGACCTTCTCGCCGGGCTGGTTGGGCACGAACCCACCCTCGCCGTACAGCACCGCCACGCCCATCTCCCTCAGCTCCCCCAACGACCGCTCCAGCGCCCGATGCTGGGCGTAGGCTGCGTTCACGCACGGCATGACCGCCATCGGAATCCCCTTGCCGATGCCCTCGGCAACCACCCCGACGACGAACCGGTCCGTAAGCCCGAGCGCCCACGCGTTCACGGTGTTGAAGGTCGCCGGCGCGACGAGGATCGCGTCCGCCTTCGGCCAAGCGTCAGGGTCTCCGGGCCTCTTGTAACGGCTGCGGACCGGGTGCCCGGTGAGCGCGGCGAGGCCGGGCAGGCTGTCCTCCAACCAGTCGGCGGCGGTGGGCGTCAGGCCGAGGCACACATCCCAGCCGCGGCCTTGGGCATCCTCAACCACGCCGGCGATGTCGAACACGGGCGGCGCGGCCGAGCAGAGCAGGTAGAGCGTCCTCGTCGTCATGGCGCCTGAGCCTATGCAATCACCCTCGATCCGGCAGGAGTCGGGGAGAGGGCATACCCGGGAGACGGAGCACCGGTACCGTCCATGCTCACGAGTCGTGGACGGAGATCAGCATGCCCGCACCCAACGATGACCACGCCGGATCCCGTATCCAGGAGCAGCGGCGCCTCGCGCGCCTGACACAGCGCGAACTCGCCGACCGTATCCCCTACAGCCTCAGCCTCTTGAACCAGGTTGAATGCGGCGCACGTGCAGCGACCCCCGGTTTCGTGGCGGCGGTGGCGCAAGCTCTCAGGGTGGACACGTCCCTGCTGGCAGGACCCCCTGCCATGACATCACTGCCCCCGGACCGGCTGGTTGCTCTGGTCGCACCGATCCGAGAAGCCCTCGACCGGTACGACCTCGGCCCGCTCCCCGTGTTTCCCACCGTCCGCTCGGTGCCGGAGCTGGCAGCCGCGGCCGACGCCCTGTGCCAGCAGGTCCGAGCCACCCATCTGCGGGCCGCAGCCAAGACCCTCCCCAGCCTCATCCTGGAACTGACCCACACGGCGTGGACGGCGCCGTCGACCCAGGCATGGCAAGCCCTCGCCTCGGCGTACCGCACCGCACACGACGTGGCGCTGAAGCTCGACCACCCCGACCTCGCGCGCGTCGCCCTGGACCGAATGGGATGGGCCGCCGGCCGGGCGTCGGACCCGTGCCTGGAGGCCGTGCAACGGTACAAGCGGGCGACCCTGTGGCGGTGCGCAACATCCCTCCCTCTCATCTCGTCGGGGCAGGCGCTCCTCGCCGGGGCGACGAGCCGCGAGGCCGTGGTGGTAACCGGCCAGCTCCACCTGGGCGCGGCCACCGTGGCTGCGCAGAACGGGGACCGAAGCGCCGTCGAAACGCACCTGGCCGCGGCCCGAGAGCTCGCCGACCGCGTCGGCGGCGAGGCCGGCGAGGTCCACTGGCTGTCCTTCGGGCAGGTGAACGTCCGACTGCACGAGATCGGCACGTCGATCGTGCTGGCCGACTTCGACGAGGCTCTCAGTCGGGCCCGCAGGCTGAAGCTGCCCGCCTCGACGCTGACGTCGCGGCGGGCCCGGTACCTCGTGGACCGGGCGCTGGTGGAAATGGAGGCGGGCTCTGCGAAGATGTCGCTGCGATATCTGGCGCAGGCCCGGAAGGTGGCACCGGAGCAGACGCGGCATCTGCCGGGAACGCGGCGCACGGTCCGGGGACTGGTGCACATGTCTCGGCGGACGCCCGACGGCCTTGGGGGGATGGCTCGCTGGATCGGGCTGTAGCACTCACAATTCTGTGAGCATTCGCTCCCTTACGAAGAGTCAGGCTGGTCTCACCACCCACTGACGACGTAGGGAGCACCTACCATGGCCGCCCCGCAGGACGCGCACACAGAGATCCCGCACCCGCTCCTCAGGAAGCCGGTACGCGACATCGCGTCCGGCACCGAGGGAACCCTCATGGCGGTGCTGATGGAGAACACGGCCAACGTGGACCAGCCGGAGCACTGGGCGGAGATCGCCTACATCCGACCGGCCGGCGGCGGCCGCGAGTTGTCCACGGCCGTCACGAACATCGAGGCGCCCCGGTGACAACCGACGAGGTCATCTACCAGCGGGCGGCCAAGCAGCCACCGCAGCCGTGCCCGTGCGGCGCCCGGCCCCTGCCGATCGGCGGCCCCGAGGGCGGCGCCGTGGTCCACGCTCCAGGCTGCCCGCGCGGCGGCCGCCACGGCATCACCTGACTGCTGTCGTCCTCAGCACTCGCTGAACCCCGACTCCCTCACCGAAGGAGAGACAGCCATGTCCAGCCCACCCCCGCCCCCCTGCTCCGCAGGCCGCGGCGACGTACCGACGCCCGCCGTCGGCGCCACCCTTACCGCACCGCCACGGCCCGCCCGCGACCTCCTCTCGCCCGACGACTTCACGATCGTCACCGCGACACTCACCCGCCAGCACCCCGAACTCGGCTGGGTCGCCGCCGAACAGCGCGTGATCGAAGCGCTCAAGTTCGTCGCCACGGTGGCCTGCAGCACGTCCGTCGGCCTTGTCCCGTCCGGGCCGGTGGATGCCGGCTGGCATGCCCTGATCGGCAACACCGCGATCTATGCGGAGCTTTGCGCGGGGCTTGAGACGTTCGTCCACCACTACCCGGCCGTAAACGGCAGCGAGGCTCCCACCCCGGGTTGGCGGGACCGAACCATGGCCGCCATCGAGGCCGCCGGGTTCGAGCCCGCCCGGGAGCTGTGGACGTGATCACCACCGAGTTCAAGACGTCCTCGACCGACGTCACAACCTGCGAGGCCTGCTGGCAGGAGCCGGTGGAAGCCGCTCGCACCATGGAGCACCGGCACGGCCGGGACCTGCTGTGCATCCCCTGCGCGGAAGCCGGCTACCGAGCCCGCGTGGTCCTGTTCCCCCCGCTCGGCATCTACGGACTCAACGGAAGGAAGCTCAAGATGGGCAAGCACGGATCTCCCTCAGGACCCCAGTTGCCGCCGGACCCCGGCCCGCCGCTACCGTCACCGCCGCCCGCCCCGACCCCCGGCCGCCCGCCGGTGTAACCGCCACGCAGGCGAGATGAGACCGCCCCAGTCGGCAGTCCCCCCTCAGGCCGGGGCTGCTCACGCGCGGTAACGCCCGCAACCGCCCCGACCGGCGGGCGCGCTCGCCGCCCGCCGGCCGGGCGTTCGGGTCACGCCGGGTCGTACGGCTCCTCGTACAGGCCGTCGATCAGCGCGCCGTACTTGTCGCGGATCACCCGGCGGCGGAGCTTGAGGGAGGGCGTGAGCTCTCCGCTCTCGGGGCCCCATTCCTCGGTCAGCAGCCGGTAGCGTTTGATCTGCTCGGTCCGGTTGAGCCGCGCGTTGGCCGCCTCGACCGCGCGGGCGATCTCCTCCCGGACCGCGGGGTGTTCGGCGAGCGCCCCCGGTGAGGCGGCCTCGATACCCCGGGCGGCCGCCCAGACCGGAGCCAGTTCGGCGTCCAGGACGAGCAGGGCGACGAGGTAGGAGCGGCCGTCGCCGTGCACCAGCGCCTGGCCGATCAGGGGGTGTTCCTTGACCGTGTTCTCCACCAGCGCGGGCGAGACGTTCTTCCCGTTGGACGTGATGATCAGTTCCTTCTTGCGGTCGGTGATCCAGAGGAAGCCGTCCTCGTCGATCCGGCCGAGGTCCCCGGTGGGGAACCAGCCCTCCGGGTCGCAGGCGCTCTCCACCGAGCCGTCGGGCCGCAGGTAGCCGCCGAAGACGGTCGCACCGCGGGTGAGGACCTCCCCGTCCTCGGCGATCCGCAGCTCCAGCCCCTCGATCGGACGGCCCACCGAACCCAGCCGGAACCCGTCGGCGCTGTTGACCGTGCACACCCCGGCCGTCTCCGTGAGCCCCCAGGCGTCCATGATCGTGATGCCCCAGCCGGCCCAGAAGCGGACGACGTCGATGGGCATGGGCGCGGTGGCGCTCGCCGTCCAGGCGAGCCGGTCCATGCCCGCCATGCGCAGCAGCGGGTCCAGGGTCCGCTCCTTGGCGGAGGCGTACGAGGCTTCGAGTCCGGCGGGCACCTCCTCGCCCCGCTCGTGGTGGCCGGACCGGGCGCGGGCGAGGTCGTTGGCCTCCTCGATGGCACGGCGCTGGTCCTCCGGGAGCTGTGCGAGGACCGCGCGGACGGAGGCGGCGAGCTTCTCCCAGACCCGGGGCACTCCGAAGAACTGCACCGGACGCAGCTCGCGGACGGCCGCGGACACCGCGGTGGGGTCGGCGCAGAGCATCACGTGCGAGGCCCTCAGCAGGGGCAGGTAGATGCCGAGGACCCGCTCGGCGATGTGCGCGAAGGGCAGGTAGCAGATGTGCTCGGCGTGCTCGGGCAGGTCCACGCGCCCGTCGAGGCGGACCGCCTGCAGGATCAGGTTGCGGTGGGTCAGGCGCACGCCCTTGGGGTCGCCGGTGGTGCCCGAGGTGTAGACGACGGTGAGCGGGTCCTCGGGTCGGCTCTCCTGCCAGGCCTTCTCGAAGGCGTCGGCGCGGTGGATCCGGGCGCCGCTCGCGTACAGGGACGCGTACGTGCCGTGCCGTCCGGCCTCGGCGGCCTCGGCGACGACGAGGCGCTCCAGGGGGATGCCGGCGGCGGCCAGCAGGGGCTCCCACCGGACGAGTTCACGGGCTCCCTCGACGACAGCGACCCGGGCCCGGCTGTGGCGGGCGATGTGCGCGATCTGCTCGGGCGCGGAGGTCCCGTACACGGTGACCGGCACGGCGCCCAGGTGGAAGAGGGCGAGGTCGCTGAGCCAGTGCTCGGGGCGGTTGCCCATCATCAGCAGGACGTGTTCGCCGCGCTCGACGCCGAGGGCCGCGTAGCCGGCGGCGAGGACGGCGACCTTGTGGCGGACCTCGCTCCAGGAGAGCGTCGTCCACCCGGCCGCGTCGGGCCCGGCGCGCCAGGAGAGGGCGGGGCGGTCCCCGTGCTCGGCGGCGTTGCGGGCCAGCAGGGCGGAGAAGGTGATCTCTTCGGGTCGTCCGGGCAGTCGCAGGTTCGTGGTCATGGGCAGCTCCTGGCCGTTTCACATCGTTGGTGCGACAGCAATACTGTTGAACCCAAGCTGTGGAGCAGAGAGCGAGGCGCAGACGATGGCCGACCAGGCACCCGAGCCGATGCTCACCGTCGACGAGCTGGCGGCCCGGGCGGGCGTCACCGTGCGCACGGTACGGTTCTACAGCACCCGCGGGCTTTTGCCCCCTCCCGTGATCGGTCCGCGTCGGGTGGGGCACTACGGGCCCGAGCACCTGTCGCGGCTGGCCCTGATCGAGGAGCTCCAGCACCAGGGCATGACCCTGTCGGCGATCGAGCGCTACCTGGACGCCCTGCCCGACGATCTGAGCGCCCACGATCTCGCCATCCACCGGGCCATGGTGGCCAGTTGGGCCCCCGACGCGGCCCGGGAGGTCTCCCGGGAGGAACTGGAGAGGCGGGCGGGTCGGAACCTGTCGGACACCGACGTGCGGCGGCTGGCGGCGATGAACGTGCTCGCCCCGGCGGGGGACGGGTTCCGGGTGGACGTGGGACTGCTGCGGCTGGGGGTCGCGCTGCTCGACGTACCGATCGCGCACGAGACGATCCTGGCGGCGCGCAAGGTGCTGGTGGAGCACACCCGGTCGGCGGCGCACGAGCTGACGGCCCTGTTCCGGGACGAGGTGTGGGGACCGTTCACGCAGGGCGAGAGCGACCCGGAGCGGGTGGAGTCGATGAAGGCGCTGTCGGCGCACATGCAGCCGATGGTGGTGCAGGCACTGGTGACGGCCTTCCAGCGGTCGCTACGGGAGGAGCTGCGCGCGGCCTTCGTCCCGGAGCCCGGGTGACGGTTCCGGGGCGGGGGCGGGCCGGCCCGGCGGCGTCCGGGACGGCCGTCGGTGGCCGCGTGCGGGACCCCGTCGGTGGCAGCGTCCGGGACAGCCGTCGGTGACAGGCGTCCGGCACACCCGTCGGTGGCCGCGTCCGGGACAGCCGTCGGTGGCGGCGTCCGAGGCAGCCGTCGGTGGCAGCCGTTCGGGTCTGCCGGACTGCGGGCGCGGGTGCACGGCGTGAGGGTGGGGGTGGGCAGGGCGGCACGACGGCCCGGCCGCCGACCGGAAGGAACGTGACCGCCGTGGCGCGCAACCGCCGTCTGATCCTGAGTCCGCCCGCCGATGTCTGGCGCCTTCTGGCCGACGGGCACCGCTACGGGGAGTGGGTGACGGGAACCCGGCAGGTCCTGGCCGCGGACCCGCACTGGCCCGACGTGGGCGCCCGGCTGCGGGTCCGCGTCGGCGCCGGCCCGCTGACCCTCGACGACACCTGTGTCGTCCGCGTCTGCGAACCGCAGCGGCGCCTGGAGCTGGAGGCCCGCGCCGAACCCTTCGGCGCGGCCCGCATCGCCATGAACCTGGCCCCCTGGGGAGGGAACACCCTCTTCACCCTCGACTGGCATCCGCTGCGGGGGCCCGGCACCCGTATGCACGGGCTGCCGGTGGACTACCTCGTCGCCGTGCGCAACGGCATGATGCTGACGAAACTGGCCAGGATCGCCGTCCGGGAACACCCCGCGGCCGTTCCCCGGTGACCCGGGCCGGCCACGGGTCGGCACCCGCGCCGCCCCGGTAGTTTATGGATCATGGCAGTCATTCACCGCACCACCATGTCGCCCGGCAAGCTCGAACTGATCGCCGCCTGGTTGCCGTCGAGGCCCTGGTACCGGGGCGGGGACGCGCCCCTGCTTGCCAAGGCCGGAGGGTTCCGGCTCGACGACCCCGAGGGCGAGGTGGGCATCGAGTTCATGGTGGTCACCGACACCTCTGGGGACTCCCCCGTCGCCTACCAGGTCCCGATGACCTACCGCGGGGTACCGCTGGCGTCCGCCGCGGACGGCCTGATCGGTACCTCCGAGCACGGTGTGCTGGGCCGTCGCTGGATCTACGACGGGGCCCACGACGTGGTCCTGGTCGAGCAGTTGCTCGCCCTGCTGGCGGGCCTTACGACCGCCCAGGACCAGAACGCGAGCAACGCCCCCGACCCGACGGTCGAGGTCCGTAGCGAGGGCTCCGGGGTGCCGCAGGGCCTGACCGGCCCCGGGACCGTGACGGACACCGACGACGCGAGCCTCGTCACCGTGGGCCCGACGGCTCAGGAGGGCCCGGTGTCGACCCTGACCCTGTGCCGGGTGCTCCGCCCGGGGCCCGCTCCCGAGGGTGACGGCGCGACGGGACGGCTACTGGCCGACTGGTCGGCCCCGGACGGCGCCCGGCAGCACGGGCCGTTCGCCCACCTGGCCGCGTCCGAGCGCTGACCGCAGGACGTCCGGCGGGCCCGCAGCACGTCCCCGGGCCCGCAACACGTCCGGTGGGCCCGCAGCACGTCCCCGGGCCCACCGTGCGGGCCCGGGGACGTCCGTGGCGGATCAGTCGGCGTAGGTCTCGCCGCGCTCGGCCTTCTCCACGAGGGAGGCCGGCGGGGTGAACCGCTCGCCGTACTTCTCCGCGAGCTCGCGGGCGCGGGCCACGAAGCCGGTGAGCCCGCCCTCGTAGCCGTTGATGTACTGGATCACGCCGCCGGTCCAGGCCGGGAAGCCGATACCCATGATGGAGCCGATGTTGGCGTCGGCGACCGAGGTGAGGACGCCCTCGTCGAGGCAGCGGACGGTGTCCAGGGCCTCGGAGAAGAGCATCCGCTCCTTCATGTCCTCGAAGGGCACCTCGTGGCCCGGCCTGGCGAAGTGCTCGCGCAGGCCCGGCCAGATGCCGGCGCGCCTGCCGGACTCGTCGTACTCGTAGAACCCGGCGCCACCGCTGCGGCCGGGGCGGCCGAACTCGTCGACCATCCGGTCGATGACGGTGTCGGCGGGGTGCTCGGTCCACGTCCGGCCCTCCGCCTCGAATGCCTTGCGGCTCTCGTTGCGGATCTTGCGCGGCAGGGTCAGGGTGAGCTCGTCCATCAGGGAGAGGACCTTGGCCGGGTAGCCGGCCTGGGCGGCGGCCTGCTCGATCGACGCGGGCTCGACGCCCTCGCCGACCATCGCCACGCCCTCGTTGATGAACTGGCCGATGACGCGCGAGGTGAAGAAGCCCCGCGAGTCGTTGACCACGATCGGGGTCTTGTTGATCTGGCGGACCAGGTCGAAGGCGCGGGCGATGGCCTCGTCGCCGGTCTGCTCCCCCTTGATGATCTCGACGAGCGGCATCTTGTCGACGGGCGAGAAGAAGTGCAGTCCGATGAAGTCGGCGGGCCGCTTGACGCCCTCGGCGAGTCCGGTGATGGGCAGCGTCGAGGTGTTGGAGCACAGCAGTGCGTCGGGCGCGATGACGTCCTGGATCTCCTGGAACACCTTGTGCTTGAGAGCGGTGTCCTCGAAGACGGCCTCGATGACGGCGTCGCAGCCCGCGAGGTCGGCGGCGTCGGCGGTCGGGGTGATCCGGGCGAGCAGCTCCGCGCGTCCCGCCTCGGTGGTCCGGCCGCGGGACAGCGCCTTGTCGAGCAGCTTCTCGGAGTACGCCTTGCCCTTCGCGGCGGCCTCGGCGGTGACGTCCTTGAGGACCACCTCGATGCCCGCGCGGGCGCAGGAGTAGGCGATGCCCGCGCCCATCATGCCGGCGCCGAGGACGGCGACCTTGCGGACCTGCCGCGGCTCGACGCCCTGCGGGCGGCTGCGGCCGGCGTTGACGGCCTGGAGGTCGAAGAAGAACGCCTGGATCATGTTCTTGGCGGTCTGTCCGGTGACCAGCTCGGTGAAGTAGCGGGCCTCGATGGTCAGCGCGGTCTCGAAGTCCACCTGGGAGCCCTCGACCGCGCAGGCCAGGATGTTGCGCGGAGCCGGGTACGGGGCGCCGTTCAGCTGCTTCTTCAGGTTGGCCGGGAAGGCCGGGAGGTTCGCGGCGAACCGCGGGTTGGACGGCGTACCGCCGGGGATCTTGTAGCCGGGCACGTCCCAGGGCTGCTGCGACTCGGGGTGCGCTTCGATGAAGGCGCGGGCCTTGGCCAGCATCTCCTCGGGTGTGGCGGCCAGTTCGTGCACCAGGCCGTTGTCCAGGGCGCGCCGCGGGGTGTACTGGGTGCCCTGGAGCAGCACCTTGAGCAGCGCGTCGGCGATGCCCATGAGGCGTACGGTGCGGGTGACCCCGCCGCCCGCCGGGAGGAGCCCGAGGGTGACCTCGGGCAGGCCGATCTTGGAGCCGGGCGCGTCGAGGGCCACGCGGTGGTGCGAGGCGAGGGCGATCTCGTAACCGCCGCCCAGGGCCGCGCCGTTGATGGCGGCGACGACCGGCTTGCCGAGGGTCTCGATGCGGCGCAGGGACCGCTTGATCTCGGTTCCGGTGTCGAAGGCGAGCTGCGCGTGCTCGGGGCGCAGCCGGATCATGTCCTTGAGGTCGCCGCCCGCGAAGAAGGTCTTCTTGGCGGAGGTGTAGATGATGCCGCGGATGGAGTCCTTCTCGGCCTCGGCGCGGTCGGCGACGGCCGCGATGGAGTCCTTGAAGGCCTGGTTCATCGTGTTGGCGGACTGGCCCGGGTCGTCGAGGACCAGGGTGACGACGCCGCTCTCGTCCTGTTCCCAGCGGATCGTGGTGGACTCGCTCATGTTCGCTACTTCCGTGTCGGAGGGGTCGGGGGACAGGGACGGTTCAGAGGCGTTCGACGATGGTGGCGACACCCATGCCGCCGCCGACGCAGAGGGTGACCAGGCCGTAGCGCTTGTCCTGGCGCTCCAGCTCGTCGACGATCGTGCCGAGGATCATCGCGCCGGTGGCGCCGAGCGGGTGGCCCAGCGCGATGGCACCGCCGTTGACGTTGACCTTGTCGAGGGAGAGGCCCATGTCCTTGACGAAGCGCAGGACGACGCCGGCGAAGGCCTCGTTGATCTCGACCAGGTCGATGTCGTCGATCGTCAGACCGGCCTTGGCGAGGGCCTTGCGGGTGGCCGGGGCGGGGCCGGTGAGCATGATGGTGGGCTCGGAGCCGGAGACGGCCGCCGAGACGATCCGGGCGCGCGGCGCCAGCCCGTTGCGTTCTCCTGCCTCGCGGGAACCGATCGCGACGAGCGAGGCGCCGTCGACGATGCCGGAGGAGTTGCCCGCGTGGTGGACGTGGTCGATCTTCTCGATCCAGTGGTACTTCTGCAGGGCGACGGCGTCGAAGCCGCCGAGTTCGCCGATGTCCGCGAAGGACGGCTTCAGCTTGGCGAGGGTGTCGGCGGTGGTCCCCGGGCGGACGAACTCGTCGTGGTCCAGGACGACCAGGCCGTTGCGGTCGGTGACCGGGACCACGGACTTCGCGAAGCGGCCGTCCTTGATCGCGGCGGCGGCGCGCTCCTGGGAGAGGGCCGCGTACTCGTCGACGTCGCGCCGGGAGAATCCCTCGACGGTGGCGATCAGGTCGGCGCCGATGCCCTGCGGGACGAAGCCGGTGTCCCAGTTGGTCATCGGGTCGGCGAACCAGGCGCCGCCGTCCGAGGCCATCGGGACGCGGGACATGGACTCCACGCCGCCGGCCAGGACCAGGTCCTCCCAGCCGGAACGGACCTTGGCGGCGGCCAGGTTGACCGCTTCCAGGCCGGAGGCACAGAACCGGTTCTCCTGTACGCCGGCCACCGTGTCCGGGAGCCCGGCCGCGATCGCCGCGATACGGGCGATGTCGGAGCCCTGGTCGCCGACCGGGCCGACGACGCCGAGCACGATGTCGTCGATGGTGGCGGGGTCGAGACCGGGGTTGCGCTCGCGCAGGGCGTCGATGAGTCCGACGACGAGGTCGATCGGCTTGGTGCCGTGCAGGGAGCCATTGGCCTTGCCGCGGCCGCGCGGGGTGCGGATCGCGTCGTATACGTAAGCTTCGGTGCTCACTGGTCAAGCCTTTCGGTGTGCTGGAAGGTCCTGGGAAGGTCCTCGGCGGGGCTGCGGGTGGGCTTCGGGTGGGCTTCGGGTGAGGGGGTCAGCTGAGGAGGGACCGGCCGATGATCTCCTTCATGATCTCGGTCGTGCCGCCGTAGATCGTCTGGATCCGGCCGTCGGTGAAGGCCCGCGCCACCCGGTACTCGGTCATGTAGCCGTAGCCGCCGTGGAGTTGCAGGCAGCGGTCCGCCACGCGCTTTTGGAGCTCGGTGGCCCACCACTTGGCCATCGAGGCGTGCACGTGGTCCAGCTCGCCGTTGGAGTGGTCGGTGATGCACCGGTCGAGGAAGGCCCGGGTGACGGCGACCTCGGTGGCCATCTCCGCGATCTCGAAGCGGATGTGCTGGAGCTTGGACAGCGGACGCCCGAAGGCCTCGCGCTCCTTCACATACCGCGTGGTGATCTCCAGCAGGTGCTCGGCGGCGGCGATCCCGGCCATGGCGATGCCCATCCGCTCCTGCGCGAGATGGGTCATCAGGTGGACGAACGCTCCGTTCGGTTCGCCGAGCAGGTTCTCCTTCGGGACGCGCACGTCGCGGAAGAACAGCTCGGCGGTGTCCTGCGCCTTCTGGCCGATCTTGTCGAGGTTGCGGCCGCGCTCGAAGCCCTCGGCGCCGCGCTCGACGACCAGCAGCGACAGACCGTGCGCCCCACCCTCGGGAGTCGTCCTCGCCACCACGATCACCAGGTCGGCGAGGATGCCGTTGGAGATGAAGGTCTTGGAGCCGTTCAGCACCCAGTGGTCGCCGCGGTCCTCGGCCGTGGTCCGGATCCCCTGGAGGTCGGAGCCCGCGCCCGGCTCGGTCATCGCTATGGCGGTGACGGTCTCCCCCGAGCAGAAGCCGGGCAGCCAGCGGCGCTTCTGCTCCTCGGTGGCGAGCGAGGTCAGGTACGGCCCGATGATGTCGTTGTGCAGGCCGATGGCGAGTCCGGGCGCACCCGCCCTGGTGAACTCCTCGGCGATGACGGCGGCGTAGCGGAAGTCGGTGTTCCCGCCGCCCCCGTACTCCTCCGGGACGGCGAGCCCGAGCAGCCCCTGGCGACCGGCGGCCCGCCAGGCCTCCCGGCTGACGATGCCGTCCTTCTCCCACTGCTCGTAGTGCGGCAGCACCTCCTTGGCGAGGAAGGTGCGTACGGTCTCGCGGAACGCCTCGTGGTCGGCGTCGAAGATCAGGCGCTTCATCGGAAGGGCTCCTCAAAGCCAGTTCTTGACGGTTTCGATCAGGCGGGCCGACTCGGGGCCGACGGGGGTGATGTTGAGCATGGTGACGCCCGCCTCCCGGAAGGCCTCGACACGCTCGCGCACGTACCCCTCGGGCCCGCACAGGGTCATCAGCTCGCAGAACTCGTCCGGTACGGCGGCCGCCGCGTCGCGCGTGCGGCCGGCGAGGTAGAGCTCCTGGATCCGGCGGGCCGCGTCCCCGTAGCCGTAGGCGACGGCGAGGTCGTTGTAGAAGTTCTTGCCGACCGCGCCCATGCCGCCCACGTACAGGGCGATCTGCGGGCGGGCGCGTTCCCGTACGGCGGCCGCGTCCTCGCCGATCGCGAGCAGGCCGCCCGCGACGGTGTGGAGCGGACCGAGCTCGGGCGGGCGCCCGGCGGCCCCCTCGGCGAGCGGGCCGCCCCACACGGACGCGGCCTTCTCGGGGATGAAGAGCGTGGGCAGCCAGCCGTCGGCGATCTCGGCGGTCAGCCGCACGTTCGCCGGGCCGAGCGAGGCGATGTAGACGGGGATGGTGTCGCGCACCGGGCGGGTCAGGATCTTCAGCGGCTTGCCGTGCCGGCCGCCCTTCTCCGGGGGCAGTGGCATGTCGGTGATGCCGTGGTGGTCGATCGTCTCCCGGCGCCAGATGCGCCGGCACAGCTCGACCGTCTCCCGGGTGCGGCCGAGCGGCCTGTCGTACGGCTTCCCGTGCCAGCCCTCGACGACCTGCGGCCCGGAGGCGCCGAGGCCGAGCAGCGCCCGGCCGCCGGAGAGGGCGTCCAGTCCGGCGGCCGTCTGCGCGATGAGGCCGGGGGTGCGCGAGTAGACGTTCATGATCGCCGAACCGATCCTCATCCGCTCGGTGCGGGCGGCGAGGTAGCCCATGATCGTCGGAGAGTCGAAGCCCCAGGCCTCGGCCACCCAGACGGCGTCGAGGCCGGCGGACTCCAGCGCGGCCGCCTCGTCGGCGGCCCGTCGCGGATCATCGCCCGCGTAGTCCAGCATCATCGACAGTTCCATCAGGCCTCTTTCGGGAGCAGGGCCGGGACGTCCCAGTCGGCGGCCACCGACTCGGTGTGCGCACCCGGCAGGGCCGGACCGCCGGTGACGGCGGCCGGGGTCGCGGAGAACCGCGGCGCGGGGGCGGGCTGCACGGTCCCGCCGATGTCGGTGAAGGTCCCCCGGGCGGCGAGGTGGGGGTGGCCGGGGGCCTCGCGCAGCGAGAGCACGGGCGCCACGCAGGCGTCGCTCCCCTCGAAGACCGCCGTCCACTCCTCGCGGGTACGGGTCCGGAACCGGGCGGCGACGGCCTCGCGCAGTTCGCCCCAGCGTGCGATGTCCTTGCGGGCCGGAGCCCGGTCGGCGATGCCGAGGAGCTCCGTGAAGGTGTCGTAGAACTGCTGCTCCAGCGCGCCGACCGCCATGTACCCGCCGTCGGAGGTCTCGTAGGTGCCGTAGAACGGGCATCCGCCGTCGAGGAGGTTGGCGCCGCGGCGGTCCTGCCAGCCGCCCGCCGCCATCATCCCGTGGATCATGGCGGTGAGGTGGGCGGTGCCGTCGACGATGGCGGCGTCGACGACCTGGCCGGTGCCGGTGGCCCGGGCGTGCTGGAGGGCGGCGAGGACGCCGATCACCAGGTAGAGCGAGCCGCCCGCGTAGTCCCCGACCAGGTTGGCCGGGACCGCCGGGGGCTCGCCGGGGTTGCCGATCATGCCGAGGGCGCCGGTGACGGCGATGTAGGCGATGTCATGGCCCGCGGTGTGCGCGAGCGGGCCCTCCTGGCCCCAGCCGGTCATCCGTCCGTAGACGAGGCGGGGGTTGCGGGCGTGGCAGTCGGCGGGGCCGACGCCGAGCCGTTCGGCGACGCCGGGGCGGAAGCCCTCGATGAGGACGTCGGCCCGCTCGACGAGGTCCAGGACTCGGGCGGGCCCGTCGGCGGACTTGAGGTCGAGGAGGACGGATCGCTTGCCGCGGTTGGTGATGTCGTGGGCGGGATCGACCGCGAGCCCGCCACCGCCGGGCCGGTCCACCCGTACGACGTCCGCCCCCAGGTCGGCGAGGAGCATGGCGGCGAACGGCCCCGGGCCGATACCGGCCAGCTCGACGACGCGCACGCCGGCGAGCGGGCCGTCGCCGCTCGCCACCCCGGTCCCGGTCCCGTTCCCTGTCACTGCCATCGAGCCCCCAGCGTCTGCGGTGTGCTTGGTATGCCTGGTGTGCCTGGTGTGCGGCTGTGTGACACAACTGATGTAACACCGGTGATGCTAGGAACGTGTTCCACCGAGCACAAGCCCCCGGGCCGGGCTCCGGCGGGATCGGCGGGCAGGGGTGCATCCGGGCTCCCGCGCAGCGAGGAAATCGAGGGGCCACCCCTGATGGATCGTCCCGGGAGTCTGTACTCTGAACACGCTTTCGAGCTGATCAAGCGTTCAATCAGATACATGGGGGGATCGGTGCGTCGTCGCCGTCTTGTAGTTTCCGTTGCCGCCCTCGCGGCAGGCGTTGGTCTCATCCCGGGCGTGGCCCAGGCAGATCCGGCCAAGCCGGACGTGCGCGGCACCACCAAGCCGGACCTGGACCTGGGCAAGGACGCCAAGGCCAAGGGCCACGCGTTCACCAGCCCCGCGGACCGCACGGTCCGCAAGGCCCTGCCGTCCGCCAAGACCGGGGCGGCCGCCGCCCCGCAGATGCAGTCCGTCAACGCCAACGCGGACCTCGCCGTCGGCGTGGCCGCCTACGGCACCACGGCCCACGGCATCGAGCTGGACACCACCATCGCGAGCGTGAACACCGCCCTGCAGGTCACCATCGAGTGGGGCGACGGGAAGCAGGACGTCTTCAACGCCTACGGCTCCGACGAGCGGACCACGGCCCACACCTACGCCGAGGTCGGCTCGTACACGATCAAGGTGACCGTGACGGACGCCGCGAACAACCTCTCGGCCGTCAACGAGGTCAACTTCGTCACCGAGGGCTCGGACTTCACCCCGGTCTCCCCGACCCGCCTGCTGGACACCCGCAACGGGACCGGCGCGCCGATGGCCCCGGTCAAGGCGTACAGCTCGACCCGCGTGAAGATCAGCGGCAACGGCTCGATCCCCGCCGGCGTCACCGCCGTGGTCCTCAACATCACGGTCACCAACACCTCCGCCGACGGCCACATCACCGCCTTCCCCGAGGGCACCCAGCGTCCGACCACGTCGAACGTCAACTACAAGGCCCGTCAGACCGTCCCGAACCTGGTCATCGTGCCGGTCGGCAAGAACGGCTACGTCGAGATCGCCAACCGCGGCGACAAGCCCGTCGACCTGATCGCCGACGTCACCGGCTACTTCTCCACGACCGCCTCCAGCGGTTACACGCCGGTCGCCCCGTCCCGCTTCGTCGACACCCGCGAGGGCCTCGGTACGACGAAGGGCCAGCTCGGCGGCCGGAAGACCTTCTCCACCCAGATCGGCGGCCTGCGCGGCGTGCCCCAGGGCATCAGCGCCGTGGCGCTGAACGTGACGGTCACCAACCCGAAGGAGGCCGGCCACCTGTCGGTCTTCCCGGGCGGCGGCGCCACCCCGACCGCGTCGAACCTGAACTTCACCGCGGGCCAGACGATCGCCAACTCGGTCATCGTCCCCGTCAGCCAGGACGGCAGGATCAGCGTCTTCAACGGCGCCTGGGCGGGCGTCGACGTCGTCGTCGACGTGGTCGGCTACTACAGCACCGACAGCACGAGCGCCTACCGGCCGATCACGCCGGAGCGTCTGCTCGACACCCGTGACCCCAACGACCCGGTCTACGGGAAGCTGTGGGGCCAGAGCTACATCTACATGCCGCTGTCCTTCGACGACCCGAGCATCACGGGCTTCGTGCTCAACACCACGGTCACCAACCCCGAGGGCGACGGGCACCTCACGGTCACCCCGGACCCGAACTCGCTGGACGACTACATCAACGGCTCGGACGTCTGGCCGACGCCGCCGAACTCCTCCAACCTGAACTGGACGAAGGGCTCCACCGTCCCGAACCTGGTCCAGGCGAGCACCGGCAGCAACGGCATCATCGACGTCTGGAACCGCGGCTGGGACGACATCGACGTCATCGTCGACCTCTTCGGCCTCTACCAGCAGGGCTGATGCACCGGTAGGACAACCCCACGGCGCCCCGGGCGCGGCCGCACGGCCGTTCCCGGGGCGCCGTCGTCCCGGGGCTCCGTCGTCCTGGGGCTCCGTCGTCCTGGGGCTCCGTCATCCGGGCGGGCCGCTCCCGCCGCGGAACGGTTCCCGCCGCGGGACCGGTTCTCGCCACCCCCTCCCGGCGCCCGCTCGCGCGGACACCGGACCGCCGCGCTAGCCTCGGCCACCCGACACCCACTGGAGGAGCTCTCATGAACGCAGGGGTCCCGCAGGACCGGCCGGAACGGGCCTACGACGTCGTACTCTTCGGCGCCACCGGGTTCGTGGGGACGCTGACCGCCGAGTACCTCGCCGCGCACGCACCCGCCGGCTGCCGGTGGGCGCTCGCCGGCCGGGACCTCGCGAAGCTGGAGCGGCTGCGCGAGCGGCTGGCCGCGGTCGATCCCGCGTGCGCGGCGCTGCCGCTGCTGCGCGTGGACGCCCGGGACGCCGCCACCGTACGCGAACTGGCCATGTCCACCCGGGTGCTGGCCACGACCGTGGGCCCGTACGTCTGGTACGGGGCCGAGCTGGTGGCCGCCTGCGCCGAGGCGGGCACGGACTATGTGGACCTCACCGGCGAGCCGGAGTTCGTGGACCGGATGTACGTGGAGCACGACGCGCGGGCCCGCGAGAGCGGGGCCCGGCTGGTCCACGCGTGCGGCTTCGACTCGATCCCGTCCGACCTCGGCGCGTACTTCACCGTCCGGCAGCTGCCGGAAGGGGTCCCGCTGACGGTCGACGGGTTCATGCGGTCCAACGCGTTCTTCTCCGGCGGGACCCTGGCCTCCGCCCTGACCGCGCTGGGCCGCGGACCGCAGACCCTGGCGGCCGCGCACGCCCGCCGGCTGCGGGAGCCCCGGCTGTCGGGGCGCCGGGCGCGCGGGCCGCTGGGCGCGCCGCGGTTCAGCCGGGAGACCGGCACCTGGGCGCTGCCGCTGCCCTCGCTGGACCCGCGGATCGTGGCCCGGTCCGCGGCCGCGCTGGAGCGCTACGGCCCGGACTTCCGCTACCGGCACTACGCCTCCGTCCGGCACCTGCCCGTCGCGCTGGTCGGTGCGGCGGCGGTGGGCGCGACGGCGGCGCTGGCACAGGTGCCGCCCGCCCGGCGGTGGCTCATGGACCGCTGGGAGCCGGGCCGCGGACCGGACGCGGAGCGGCGGGCCCGCAGCTGGTTCACCGTGCGGTTCGTGGGCGCGGGGGGCGGCCGACGCGTGTTCACCGAGGTGTCGGGCGGCGATCCGGGCTACGGGGAGACCGCGAAGATGCTGGCGGAGTCGGCGCTCTGCCTGGCCCACGACGCCCTGCCGGAGACCGCCGGGCAGGTGACGACCGCCGTGGCGATGGGCGACGCCCTGATCCACCGTCTGCAGAAGGCGGGTATCACCTTCCGGGTGGCCGACGCCCGCTGACGGCGGGCCGGCTCAGGAGGCCTCCCGCAGCGCCCTGCGGCACAGCGAGTCGGCGCGGCGGGTGGTCTCCGGGATCCGGAAGCGCGGGCTCAGCGCCAGGACGTGCGCGCAGGCGTTGTCGAGCGACACCTTGTGCCCGACCGAGACGTACACCGGCTTGGTCGCGTCCTGGGTCCGCAGGGCCCGCCCTACCTCGGTCCCGTCGGCGGCGAGCAGCGCGCAGGAGTCGCCCCGCCGGGCGCCCGGCTCGTCGTGGGTGAAGGTGAACGGGTTCTTCGCGACGCCGATGGAGGGGAGCCCCGTGACCACCCCGAGGTGGCAGGCGAGGCCGAAGCCGCGGGGGTGGGCGAGGCCGTAGCCGTCGCAGACGACGAGGCCGGGTCCGGCGGTCAGGGCGTCGAGGGCGGCCAGGACCGTCGGCAGCTCTCGGAAGGCGAGCAGCCCCGGCACGTAGGGGAAGCTGACGTGCCCGACGGCGGTGGCCTCCTCGACGACCTCCAGCGTGGCGGCGTCGAGCACCACGGCCGCGGCGGCGACGAGGTCACGCGCGTCGTCGTAGGCGACGTCCACTCCGGTCACGAGCCCGCGGCCGGGTGGCGGCCCGGACTCGCCGAGCACGACGTGATGGCGCAGTTCGTCCTGTATCGCCCGGGCCTCGGCCTCGTCGGCGGGGGTCTTCACACTCGTCATGGTGGACCGAGAGTAGCCTGACGATCATGTTTGTCATGGAGCTCTCCTACACCGCGCCCCTCGAAGCGGTCGAGGAGCAGATGGATGCCCACATCGCCTGGCTGGACGGCTACTACGCCTCCGGAGTCTTCCTCGCCTCGGGGCGCAAGGTCCCGCGCGAGGGGGGCGTCATCCTGGCCGGAGGGGTGTCCCGGGCCGAGATCGAGAGGATCGCGGCCGAGGACCCCTTCGCGGTCGCGGGCGTCTGCGCCTACCGCATCACCGAGTTCATCGCCACGAAGACCTCGTCGGACCTGGCGACGGTCCGGGAGAACCCGCTCGGCTAGGCAGGCCGTGTCGTCAGGGTCCCGCCTGACCTGCGGCGCCACCGCACGGCACCTCGCCGCGCCACCGCACCTAGCTACGGCACCTCGCCGCGCCACCGCACCTAGCTACGGCACCGCACCTCGCCGCGTTGCCGTGGCGCCCGGGTACGTCAACGCACCCGGGCGCCCCTCCGCCTTGCGGTGTTCTCCTCGGCCCCGCGGGCCCCGCGGGGCCGCCGAGGCACCATGGCACCGGGGGCAGCGGCACCGGAGGCAGCGGGGACGGTCGGCGGCGGACGGAATACCGCCGGTTGCGGCCTGCCACCTGAGGGCGGGCGGCCGGCTGCGGGTCAGCGGCGTTCCAGCCGGGCGACCCGGCCCTTCTCCCCCGCCGCCCAGCACCCCGTGTCGGGCGCGCAGTCGACGGTGTCGAAGGAACCCGCGTCCAGCGGACGCCAGTTGCGGCCCCCGTCCGTGGTCACGTCCGTGCCCGTGGGTCCGACAGCGAGGGCCGTCCCGCCGCTGTACGGGTACCAGGCCGCTCCGGAGCGGTAGGCGGGCGGCGGGGTCGTCGCCCCGCTCCAGGTGCGCCCCCCGTCCGAGGACACGGCGGCGGCCTGCGGGGAAGCCTGGCCGGCGCGGTAGTCGCCGCCCACGGCGAGGCCCCGCGTACGGTCCCGGAAGGCGAGGGCGAAGACGCCTCGCGCGGGATCGCCCGCCGGCACGGTGGATTCGGCCACCCGCCAGGTCCGGCCTCGGTCCGCGGAGTGCAGGACACGTGCGCTCGCCCCGCCTCCGGTGGCCAGCCAGACGTCGCGCGGGCCGGCGCTGACCAGGCACTGGCCGCTGGCGGCGAAGCCCGCCTCGCCCGGCAGCGCCTCGGGCATGCCCTCGCCGGGCAGCACGCGCCAGTGCCGGCCGCCGTCGTCGGTGGCGAGAATGCGGAACTTCCCGTCCACCGGATCGCTCATGGCCAGCCCGTGCCGGGCGTCGAAGAACGTCAGGCAGTCGTAGAAGGCGCGCGGGTCGGGGTTGCGGAAGGTCTCGGCCCAGGTGGCGCCGCCGTCCTCGGTGCGCAGCACCCTGGAGGCCTCACCCTCGCCGATGGAGAGGGCCACCGCCCGCCGGGCGTCGAAGGCCTCGATGTCGCGCAGTTCCAGTTGCTCCGCGACCGCGCTCGGAGGCGAGACGTCCTGCCAGCTACGGCCGCCGTCGAGCGTGCGCAGCACGGTCCCCTTGGAGCCGGCGACCCAGGCCGTGGTGCGGCTGACCGCGGCGAGTCCGCGGAAGCGGGCCGTCGTGCCGGTCTCCTTCAGGGACCAGCCGGCCGCCCGTAAGTCCGTTGCCCGGCCCTGCTCTTCGGCGTGTGCGGGGCCGGCGAGCACCCCGACCGCCAGGATTGCCGCGCACATGCCAATTCCAACATCCAGAGGTCTCATGGCGCCGGAAGTTAACGCACCCTCAAAGCCGCCGCCCAGAGGGCGTCCGACGGCACGCTCCGCCGGTCGGGTGAGCGACAACCGGCCCTTCTGTGGAGCTCCCCGCCCCCGTCCGGCGCTCCGGCCCGCCTTCGGGCGCTTCCGCCCAGCCGGTCACTCTGTGCGATCACACGGAAAGGTTCAGGCCAGTCGGTGACACAGCTCACTCGAACCCCCATGCACGGATTTGCCGATTCCGGCGTCTATCGGGTTGCCGGGCTCCACCCCCACAGTCCGGCAGCAGATCCGCCGCAAGGGAGTGAGCCTTGATCACTGTCATCGAGCAGGCCTCGCAGGCCCGTCTGGTCGCCACCGCGCCGAAGGTCGAGACCGTTCCCGTCACTCTCTGTTATGACCGGGCGGACCCCTTCGCCGTGCGCATGGCCTTTCCCGCCCCGGCCACGCTGGAAGGGGTCGAGGTCTCGTGGACCTTCTCGCGCGAGCTGCTGGAGTCCGGGCTGGACCGCCCGTCCGGCTGGGGCGACGTGCGCGTGCGGCCGCACGACGGGGACCGGACCACGATCGAGTTCCACGCGGTGGAGGGGGTCGCGATCGTGCTGATGCTGACGGCCGACCTGCACCGCTTCCTGGAACGGGCCGCGGCCGTGGTCCCGCCCGGTCTGGAGCACCTCTACCTCGACATGGACCACAGCCTGGCCGAGCTGATGCGCGACACCTGCTGACCCGCACGGCGATCCCGAAGGTGATCCGCGCGGCGGTCGCCACGGTGATCACCGCGGTGATCACCGCGCTCATAAACCGTTTGCGGGCGGTCGCCCGCCGCCCGTAGCTTCGTTGACGCCCCATCGCCGTCGAACGGAGCAGGACGTTGCCCTTCTGAGGTCCGAGACACCGACCACCGCGACCGTCACCACCGTGATCCCGTCATCACGGCCGCCGTGACGAGCGCGATCACCATCCGAGCGTCGGCTGTCTCCCCGCGTTGCACGCACCATTCCCGCAACCTGGAGGCCTCCATGAGTCACGCCCCCGCATTCATCACCTGCTCCGCCCTGTCCTTCGACTGGCCCGACGGAACCCCCGTGTTCGACGGGTTCAACCTGACCGTCGGCCCCGGCCGCACCGGCCTCATCGGACTCAACGGCAGTGGCAAGTCCACCCTGCTGAAGCTGATCGCCGGCGAACTGACCCCGTCCGACGGCCAGTCGTCCGTCGCCGGCTCGGTCGGCCACCTCCCGCAGACGGTCACCCTCGACACCGCGCTGCGCGTGGACGAGGCGCTCGGCATCCACACCGCGCGCGCCGCCCTCCACGCCATCGAGGCGGGCGAGGCCACCGAGGCCAACTTCACCGCCGTCGGCGACGACTGGGACGTGGAGGAGCGGGCACTGGCCACGCTCGACCAGCTCGGGCTCGGCCGGATCGGCCTGGACCGCACCATCGGCGAGCTCTCCGGCGGGGAGTCCGTCCTGCTGCGGCTCGCCTCACTGCTGCTGGCCCGGCCCGACGTGCTGCTGCTGGACGAGCCCACCAACAACCTGGACCTGCGCGCCCGCGGCCGCCTGTACGCGGCCGTCGAGTCCTGGTCCGGCGTGATGCTCCTGGTCAGCCACGACCGGGAGCTGCTGGAACGGGTCGACCAGATCGCCGATCTGCGCGACGGCGAAGTCCGCTGGTACGGAGGCAACTTCACCGACTACGAGACCATGCTCGCGGCCGAGCAGGACGCGGCCGAACGGATGGTCCGGGTGGCGGAGGCGGACGTACAGCGGCAGAAGCGCGAACTGGCCGACGCTCAGGTCAAGTTGGCCCGGCGCAAGCGGTACGGCCAGAAGATGTCCGAGAACAAGCGCGAGCCGAAGATCGTGATGGGCGCACGCAAACGTGCGGCCCAGGAATCGGCCGGCAAGCACCGCACCCTGCACACCGAGAAGCTGGCCCAGGCGAAGGAGCGGCTGGACCAGGCGGTGGAGGCGGTCCGCGACGACGCCGAGATCCGTATCCAGCTGCCCGCCACCGTGGTCCCGCCCGGGCGTCGCGTCCTGACCCTCAGCGATCTGCGCCTGCCCCACGGCGCCCGCGTTCCGGGCGAGTGGGAGCTGCGGGGCCCGGAGCGGATCGCCCTGGTGGGCCGCAACGGCTCGGGCAAGACCACCCTGCTGCGCACGATCGCGGGACAGCTCGCCCCGGAGTCCGGGACCGCCGAGACCCATGTGGCCACGCGGTTCCTGCCGCAGCGGCTGGACGTGCTGGACGAGGACCGGTCGGTCGTGGAGAACGTGGCACGGTTCGCCCCGCAGGCCGGCAACAACCTGATCCGGGCCCGGCTGGCGCACTTCCTGTTCCGGGGCGGCCGGGCGGACCGGGCGGCCGGCACCCTGTCGGGTGGCGAGCGCTTCCGGGCGGCGCTGGCGGCGCTGCTGCTGGCGGAGCCCGCCCCGCAGCTCCTGATGCTCGACGAACCGACGAACAACCTCGATCTGGCGAGCGTGCGGCAGTTGACCGAGGCGCTGGAGTCGTACCAGGGCGCGCTCGTGGTGGCCAGCCACGACGTGCCGTTCCTGGAGTCGATCGGTGTCACGCGCTGGCTGCTGCTGGACGGCGAGCTGCGGCCGACCACGGCCGAGGAGGTCCGGGAGGCGCTGTGGCGCGGGTGACCGCCTGAGGGGTCCGGCGCTCGCGCTTCCCTCCCCGCGCCAGGGTGCGTCACACCCGGCACGAGAGTCACTCTGTGTAATACTGCGCTACCGAACGTAGCGAGACTCGGTGCAGCGGGAGAGGGGAACCGTGCCACCCAGAAGCACACCGACCGCCAGGCAGCGGCGTCTCGGCGCCGAGCTGCGCAGGCTCCGCGAAGAGTCGGGCACGTCGGTCCAGCGGGCCGCGGCCCTGCTCGGCGTCGACCGCACCCGGATCCCCAACATCGAATCGGGCCGGATCGGCATCAGCGCCGAGCGGGTCCGCACCCTCGCGCACCACTACGACTGCCGGGACCCCGCCCTCGTGGGCCTGCTCGCGGCGATGGCGCGGGAGCGGCACAAGGAGTGGTGGGAGCGGCACCGGGGGTCCGTGCCGCCCGAGCTGCTCGACATCTGCGAGCTGGAGCACCACTCGGTCGGCCTGCACACCGCGGTGGCCACGCACATACCCGGACTGCTCCAGACCGAGGCGCACGCGCGGGCCGTCTTCGCCGCCGCCGACCCGCCGCTGCCGGAGCCCGACCTCCAGGCCAGGCTCGCGCTGCGGATGGGCCGCCAGCAGGTGTTCGCACGGGAGTGGCCGCCGCTGTACGAGGCGGTCGTGCACGAGGCGGCGCTGCGGATGCGGTTCGGCGGTCGGGGGGTGGTCCGGCAGCAGTTGGAGCACGTGCTCGCACTGTCCGAGCGGGAGCGTACGTCCGTCCGGGTCATCCCGTTCAGCGTCGGCGGCGTCCCGGGCTCCGGACAGTCCTTCACGTACGCCGCCGCGGCGCTGAGACGGCTGGACACCGTACAGCTGGACAGTTCGCACGGCTCGCTGCTGGTCGACACGGCCCCGAAGCTGGCGCCGCTACCGGGGGCTGCTGGCGCGGCTGCGCGGCCTGGCGCTGCCGGCGGCCGCCTCCCGCGATTTCATCCGCACCGTCGCGCGGGACCTGTGACCGGGTCCGGCGAGGAGACCGAGGAGACCGGAGAACGACATGATCAGCCCCAGAGCCGCTGCGGCGGCCGCCATGAACCGCGCGAACCAGACGAAACGTACAGCCGCCACGGCCCGCCCGACGCGCACGGACATCGCCTGGTCGGAGCCGTTCTGCAGCGAGGGGGCCAACTGCTTCCGCCTCGGCCGCGGCGCCGACGGGCGGGCGCACATCGGCACGACGGGGTCCGCCGCCTACGTGTCCGACTCCCTCGACGCCCTCCGCGCGCTGATCTCGGCCGTCAAGGCGGGGGCCGCGGACCACCTGCTGGCGTGATTTTGGCCTTTCGCTTCCCTCTCAGCACCCTCTCAAACTGCATAGATAACCGGACGTAACCGGACATAGGCATGCGCGGGGCTTGGCTGGCCTTGATGTCGCGCTTAACCTACGACTCCGTAGGCTACGGAACCGTAGGTAATTCGCTTTGCACCCAGGAGTACCCGTGACGATCACCTCTCCCCACCTCGGCAGCTCGGAGGCGTGGACCGACGCCAAGCTGCTGTACGCGCTGGAAGAGGTGGTCGAGAAGGAGCTCAACCGCCACCTGAAGGTCACCAAGGACTGGATGCCCCACGAGTACGTTCCGTGGAGCGACGGCCGGAACTTCCCGGGCTTCTTCGAGGACGGAGAGGCCTGGGACCCGCAGCAGTCCAAGGTCACCGACATCGGCAAGATCGCGCTGGTGGTGAACCTGCTGACCGAGGACAACCTCCCCAGCTACCACCACGAGATCGCGACGCTCTTCGGCCGCAACGGCGCCTGGGGCACCTGGGTGCACCGCTGGACGGCCGAGGAGGGCCGCCACGGCATCGTGATGCGCGACTACCTGCTGGCCTCGCGCGCGGTGGACCCGGACAAGCTCGAAGCGTTCCGCATGCAGCACATGTCGGAGGGCTTCGAGTCCGACAACCGCCACTCCATGCTGCACTCGGTGGCGTACGTGGCCTTCCAGGAGCTCGCCACCCGCATCTCGCACCGCAACACCGGCCACCAGTCCGGTGACCCGGTCTGCGACCGCATGCTGGCGCGCATCGCGCAGGACGAGAACCTGCACATGATCTTCTACCGCAACCTGCTGGGCGCGGCCTTCGAGATCGCCCCGGACCTGACCATGCAGGCGGTGCGCGACGTCGTCGTCAACTTCCGGATGCCCGGACACGGCATGCCCGGCTTCGAGCGCATGGCCGCGCAGATGGCCATCGGCGGGGTCTACAACCTGCGGATCCACCACGACGACGTGCTGGCCCCCGTCCTGCGCTTCCTCAAGGTCATGGACATCGCCGAGCTCGGCCCGGAGGGGCAGAAGGCCCAGGACGAGCTCGGCCTGTTCATGAACGGCCTGGACACCGAGGCGAAGAAGTTCGACGAGAAGCTGGCCGCCCGCGCGGCCCGCATGGCGGCCCGCAAGGGCTGACCGGTTCCCGCCGCCCGCTCGGGCGAGTGACGCCGATTGCCCTGGCAGAGCCGTGCTCTGCCAGGGTTTCGCGTCATGACGTCACTGCAGGTGGACATCGACCAGCTGACCCGTTTGACCCGCACCCTGGACTCCTCGCTGAGCTCCCTGCGGGAGGCCCGCCGGGCGCTGGACCACGTACGGCCCGACCAGTTGGGTACGGCGGATCTCGACGCGGCGTGCGACGGCCTCCGGGAACGGTGGGCCCACGGCACGGGGAGCTGACCGAACGCGTCAAGGCCGTACGGGAGGGCGTGGACCGCAGCGCCGCGGAGTACGCGGAGCTGGAGCAGGCCGTCCGCGCGGCGTTCCTCCGGGCGGCGCCCGCCCATGGCTGAGCACGCGGCACTGGGCTTCGACCCGGCCCCGGGAAACCCCGGCGCGGTCCTCGCCCTGACCAAGAAGCTCGGCGCGTCGGCGAAGTCCCTCGGCGAGGCCTCCCGCGTGGTCGCGGACCTCGTCTCCCACAGCCCGTCCTGGCAGGGCGAGGCGGCGACCGCCTTCCGCGCCTCCCTCTCACGGGACCTCCCCTCCCCCGCTACCTGGCCTCGGCCCACACCTCCCTGACGGAGGCCGCCCGCCGCCTCACGGGGTGGCACGACACCCTGGTCGCGCACCGCGAACCGGCAGCCCGCTACGAGGCCCGGGCGGCTGCGGCGAAGACGGCGGCCGCCCGCGCGGCCATGGCAGCCGCCCCCTGTCGTTCCCGATCGCGCTCGCGCGGTGGGAGAACGACCACTACCCGGACCGGATCTGGTTCGCGGGGGACCCTCGCTTCGGTGGGGTCGTGTCGCCCGTCGGGGGGCATTACCCCGTGCGGGTCGTGCCCCACACGCCGCGGCGCGAGGAGTGCGGCGGAGAGGGGTTCGGCCTCGCGTGGCGGGTGGGGCTGGTGCGTGCCAGTGGGAAGGCCACTCGGACCTGAATCAGCTGCGGCGGCGGAGCGCGAGGCGCTCCGCCTCCGAGAGGCCGCCCCAGACCCCGAAGCGCTCGTCATTGGCCAGGGCGTACTCCAGGCACGCCACCCGCCCCTCGCACGCCCCGCACAGCCGCTTCGCATCGCGCAATGAGGCGCCCGGCTCCGGGAAGAAGAAGCCCGGCCCGGTCTGGGCGCACAGGGCGAGTTCGTACCAGGCGGCGGTTTCGGTGGTTGCAGTAGAGGTGTTCGTAGACATGCCGGAGATACTGGTCAGCGTGGATGGACGTCCGCTATACGCCTGATCAACATGCCGTACGGAGCCCCTCCCGGAGCCTCTCACCCCCCACTGACAACGGCCGGCCGTGCCACCGAGTGCTGTTGCGGCAGGATGCGTACCCATGACCCTCTCGTCTCGCTTCGCCCTGCCGGGACGGATATGGTCCGTCGCCGCCCGGCACCCGTCCGGGCCTCTGTATGCGACCTGCTACGGGGCGGACTTCCTGGAAACGGTCGTCCCGGTGGTCGGCCTGCTGGGCAATCCCGTGCTGGAGTGACGGCAACCGGCCGTGGTACGGCCTCAGTCGGTGGGTTTGGCCCGGCTGGGTTGGACTCGTTTCGGTTCGCCCGGCATTTTCGGATAGTCCGGGGGGTACGGCATGTCGCCCAGGCCGTGTTCGTGTTCGTCGCGGGACGCGAGGTCCAGTACGGCGTCCAGAGTGAAGGCGTGGTCCTCCATGTCCGCGTGCACATCACCCAGTTCCGCGAAGCGGGCCGGCATCGTCAGGATGTCGAAGTCCTGCGGCTCCGCGTCGTCCACCTCGTCCCAGCGCAGCGGAGCCGAGACCGGGGCGTGCGGGCGGGGGCGGACCGAGTAGGCGGAGGCGATCGTGCGGTCCCGCGCCGTCTGGTTGTAGTCGACGAAGATCCGCTCGCCGCGTTCCTCCTTCCACCAGGCGGTCGTGACCTTGCCCGGCATGCGGCGCTCCAGTTCCCGGCCGAGGGCGATGGCGCAGCGGCGGACCTCGGTGAAGGTCCAGCGCGGCTCGATCGGGACGAAGACGTGCAGTCCCCGGCCGCCGGAGGTCTTGGGCCAGCCGCGCAGGCCCAGTTCCTCCAGCAGGGCGCGCAGTTGATGGGCGGCGGCCACCGCGTGGTGGTAGTCGGTGCCGGGCTGCGGGTCCAGGTCGATGCGCAGTTCGTCGGGCCGGTCGGTGTCCGCACGGCGTACCGGCCAGGGGTGGAAGGTGAGGCATCCCAGGTTGGCGGCCCACAGGACTGCGGCGGGCTCGGTCGGGCAGATCTCGTCGGCCGTACGGCCGCTCGGGAAGGCGATGTGGGCGGTGGGGATCCAGTCGGGGAGGTTCCTGGGGGCCCGTTTCTGGAAGAACGACTCGCCCTCCACCCCGTCGGGATAGCGTTCCAGGGTGGTCGGCCGGTCGCGGAGGGCGCGGAGGATGCCGTCCGCGACGGCCAGGTAGTACTCGGCGACGTGCCGCTTGGTGAGGCCGCGCTCCGGGAAGTAGACCTTGTCCGGGTTGGACAGCCGTACCGTCCGCCCGGCCACCTCCAGCTCGATCGCATTGCCCGCAGCACCCATGTGCGCCACCGTAGGCGCGCCGGACCGCCGCCGCATACCGGGCGGGTCCGGACGTACCACCGCAGAATCGATGGCATGGATCTGCCAGTGATGCCGCCGGTCAAACCGATGCTCGCCAAGTCGGTGGCGAAGATCCCGCCCGGCATGCAGTACGAGGCCAAGTGGGACGGCTTCCGGGCGGTCGTGCATCGCGACGGTGACGAGGTCGAGATCGGCAGCCGCACGGGTAAGTCCTTGACCCGGTACTTTCCGGAGCTGGTGGAGGCGCTGCGGGCGAATCTGCCCAGCCGTTGCGTCATGGACGGCGAGATCGTGATCGTCCATGACGGGCGTCTGGACTTCGACCGGCTGACCGAGCGGATCCATCCCGCGCAGTCCCGTGTCAGCCTTCTGGCCGAGACCACCCCCGCGAGCTTCGTCGCCTTCGACCTGCTCGCCCTCGGCGACGAGGCCCTCCTCGACACCCCGCTCACCGACCGCCGTGCCGCCCTGGTCGCGTCCCTGTCCACTGCTCGGCCCCCCGTCCACCTCGCGCCCGCGACCACCGATCCCGCGCTCGCGCAGGAGTGGTTCGAGCGTTTCGAGGGCGCCGGGCTCGACGGAGTGATCGCCAAACCGCTCGATCTCCCCTACCGGCCCGATGCCCGCCTCATGTACAAGATCAAGCACGAACGTACCGCCGACGTCGTCGTCGCCGGTTTCCGTTTCCACAAGAGCGGTCCGATTGTCGGATCGCTCCTGCTCGGCCTCCACGACGAGCGGGGCACGCTCCAGCACGTGGGCGTCTGCGCCGCTTTCCCCATGAAGCGCCGGGCCGAGCTGGTGGAGGAGCTCGAACCGTTGCGGATGGCCGATCCGACCGGGCACCCGTGGGCCGCTTGGGCTGAGGAGTCCGCCCACGAGAGCGCCCGGCTCCCCGGCGCGCAGAGCCGCTGGACCGGTAAGAAGGACCTCTCCTGGGTGCCGCTGCGCCCCGAACGCGTCGTCGAGGTCGGCTACGACCACATGGAGGGCGATCGCTTCCGGCACACCGCCCAGTTCCGGCGCTGGCGGCCCGACCGGACACCCGCGAGCTGTACCTACGCCCAGTTGGAGGAGGTCGTGGGCTACGACCTCGCCGAAGTGCTCGGCCAGACCGGCTGAGAGCGGCCCCTGGCACCCGCGCGGACCGGCAGAGGCCGACCCGAGCGCTCACGCCGACCCGAGTGCTCAGGGGCCGAGCCGCCCCCGGCGCCCCGCCGACCGGCCGGGGCGTCCGCGCGGACCGCCCCCGGCGCCCGCGCCGACCGGCCGGGGCGCCGGGCTGCCGGGCCGCCGCGTCACCCCGCCGTCAGCTTCTCCCACTCCTCCCGGTCCGGCCCCGCCTCGTTCGGCGCGTAGTCCGGCCGCGCCGCCAGCCAGCGCGCCACCCGCGCCCGGATCTCCGGATCCGAATACGCCCGCTCCGGCGGCTCGGCCAGGTGCCGGACCCGTGCCCGGGCCCGCATCACCTCGGGGTCGTCCAGCGCGCAGTCGAACAGCGCGGCCACCTCGCGCGCCGTCCCCGTACGCCCCGTACGCCCCGCCCGCGTCGCGAAGCGCTCGCCGATGGCCGCGTCGGCGACCACCTGGAAGTCGAACCACGGCTTCAGCGTCCGCACCGCCCACTCGTGGTGGTCCACGGCGAAGCGCTCCGACCCCGGGTCCCGGTGTGCCGTGCGGGACACCCGGCGCGCCGCCCACAGGGCGAGCGAGGTGCCCTGGCCGAGGGTCGGGTTGGTGTGCGTGATGGAATCGCCGACCGGCACCAGCCCGGTCACCACCGGCCCCCGCTCGTCCACGAGCGCACTCCAGCGGTTGTCCAGGCTCGCCGTGGCCAGGACGCCCGACAACGGCTCGGCGCCGAGCGCCAGCCAGGCCTCGCCGGGCGGGAAGGAACGGGCCGCCCGCTCGAAGACCGCGGGATCGCGCAACGCCGAACGCGTGGTGTCAGCGGTGTGCACGAACAGCGTCACGGCGAAGACCCGGTTGTCGGCCGGGAAGACCGCGCACCCGGCGAAGGCGCCGCCGGTCACCGCCCAGGGCCGGCGCGGCCCCTCGTCCGTGCCCGCGGGCAGCCGGTACCAGCGGCAGAAGTACGCGAGCCCCGTACGGTGCCGTTCGACGACGGGCGGCCGGCAGCCGACCGCCCCGAGCCTGCGCTCGATGCCTCCGCGTCGGCCGCCCGCGTCGACGACGAGATCCCCCTCGTAACGGTCCGTCCCGGTGGTCACACCCGTCACCCGGACCCCGTCGGCCGGTTCACCCCCGGCCGACGCGGTGGTGAGTCCGGTGACCTGCTCCCCGTGGCGGACGACCGCCCCGGGCTCCGCGCGCAGCGCCGTGGCCAGGGCGCTCTCCAGCACGATGCGCCGCGCCTGGAGCATGACGAGGTCGTCGTCCCCCGGCAGCGCGGGCGGCCGTACGTCGAACCAGTCCAGCTCGTGCCGCTCGCGGGCGCCGAGCCGGAGCATCTCCCCGTACACGTCGGGCAGGTCGTCCCGCAGGACGTTGCGGGCGGCTCCCAGCAGCGCGTGCGGCTGGGCCGCCTGCGGTACGGTCGGCCGCCGCCAGGTGAAGAAGTCCCGGTCGAGGGCGGTTCCGGGGGCGCGCGAATCGCGCTCGAAGAGTTCCGCGGTATGCCCGCGCCGCGCCGCGAGCAGGGCGGTGGCGAGCCCGCCGATGCCTCCGCCGATCACCAGCACATGTGCCATGGAACGTCCCCCCGAACCCTTGGACCGCTGGACCGTACGACCACTGGACGACTGGACCGCTGGACCGTACGACCGGACTGTTGGACCGTACGACGATCACACCGCCCTGAGCCTGCGCGTACGGAGCCGGGCCGAAACCCGCACAGGTGTCCGGCGCGCCGCCACCGGGGCAAGGGTCCACCCGCCCACCGGCTCGCTCCCCCGCCCCGCCCCGCCCCGGCCCGCCCCGGCCCGACCGTTCCCGCCCGGTCAGCCCGTCCCCCGCCTGGTCAGCCCCGGACCGGACGGTCGGCCGCGCCCACCGCCGCCCCCACGCGAGGGGTGCCCGCTCGGCCGGCCCCGGCCCGATGGGCCTCCACCGCCCGCCGGGTCTCCGCCTCGATCAGGTCGGCGTTGATCGCGGCGGCCGCCTGCGCGCCCTGAGCGGCCGCCCCCGCGACCTTCTCCAGCGGCGCGGTCACATTGCCCGCCACCCACACCCCCCGGAGCGCGGTGGCCCCGGTCGCGGGGTCGGACTCGACGCACGTGCCGATCACGTGGCCGTCCCGCGTCATGTCCGCGGTCGGCAGACCCAGGCTGGTCAGGACGCCCGAACGCGCCGTGAACCGCGGGGCCACCACCAGCGCCCGGAACTCCACCGCGTCGCCGTCGGCCAGGGTCGCCCCGGCCAGCCGGTCGTCCTCGACGACCAGGCCGGTCACCTCGCCCTCGACGACCCGGATCCCGAGGGCCGCCAGCAGCTCCCGGTCCTCCTCCCCCAGGGTCCAGGTGTGCGCGAGCAGTGTGGTCCGCGCGCTCCAGTGCCGCCATAGCTGTGCCTGGTGCACGGCGACCGGGCCGTCGGCGAGCACCGCGAGGGGCTGGTCCCCGACCTCCCAGCCGTGGCAGTACGGGCAGTGCAGCACGTCCCGTCCCCAGCGCGCCCCGAGCCCCGGCACCGTGGGCAGGTCGTCCACCAGGCCGGTGGCGACCAGCAGCCGGCCCGCCCGCACGGTCGACCCGTCCCCGCAGCGGACCCGGAAGCTCCCGTCGGGCAGGCGGTCCGCGGCCACGGCCGTGCCCGGCCTGATCCGCCCGCCGTAGCCCTCCACCTCCGCACGCCCCCGGGCGAGCAGTTCGGCCGGGCTCTGCCCGTCCAGGCCGAGGTAGCCGTGCATGTGCGCGGCCGGGGCGTTGCGCGGGCTGCCGGAGTCGATCACGAGCACCGAGCGGCGGGCCCGGGCCAGGGTGAGCGCTCCGGCCAGCCCGGCCGCACCGCCACCGACGACGACCACGTCGAACATTTCTTCCCTTGAGTTGTCCATGTCTGCGAGGGTCTGCCCGATGCCGCCGTTTGACAAATGTTCTTGCCGAAGCGGCAAATGGAGTCATGGCCCCCGAGAAGCAGGACGACGAGGAACTCACCGAGGTGCTCACCGCCGTGGGCCCGCGGCTGCGGGCCCTGCGCCGGCAGCGCGGCACCACTCTGGCGCAGCTCAGCGAGACCACCGGCATCTCGCTCTCCACGCTCTCCCGGCTGGAGTCCGGGCAGCGCAGGCCGACGCTGGAGCTGCTGCTGCCGCTGGCCAAGGCACACCGGGTGGCGCTGGACGAGCTGGTCGGCGCCCCGGAGACCGGGGACCCGCGGATCCGCCCGCGCCCGTTCGTCCGGCACGGCCACACCTACGTGCCGCTGACCCGCAACTTCGGCGGGGTGCACGCCTTCAAGCAGATCCTCCCGCCCGTCGAGGGACCGCAGCCCGTACCCGAACTGAAGGTCCACGAGGGCTACGAGTGGCTGTACGTGCTGTCCGGACGGGTCCGGCTGCTACTCGGGGAGCACGACCTCGTGCTCGACCCCGGAGAGGCCGCCGAGTTCGACACGCGGACGCCGCACGCCTTCTGCAACGCCGGTCCGCAGCCTGCGGAGTTCCTCAGCCTCTTCGGCCCCCAGGGCGAACGGATCCACGTCCGCGCCCGGCCCACCACCTCTTCGGAAGGACGTCCATGACCACCACCGGCGAACACCCCGAACACCCCGAGCGCCCCGAACGCGCCGTTCCCCGGCCGAACGCCGTCGTCGGCGTCGGCCTCGTCGTCATCGGGCGGGACGGTCGGGTGCTGCTCGGCCAGGCGCACGACGGCCGTTGGGAACTGCCCGGCGGCAAGGTCGACCCCGGAGAGGGCTTCGAACAGGCCGCCGCGCGGGAGTTGGCCGAGGAGACGGACCTGCGGGTGGCTCCCGAGGGCGTCCGCGTCCTGTCCGTCCAGATCGACGCGAAGTCCGGGCTGACCCGGCTCACGGCGGCCGCCGTCACCACCACGGCGGAGGGTGAGCCCGCCGTCACCGAGCCCCACAAGATCACCCGCTGGGAGTGGTTCGCGCCCGCCGCGATCCCGTCGGCGCTGTACGCCCCCTCGGCGGCGGTGCTCCGCACATGGCGCCCGGACCTCACGCAGCTGCCGCACGTCCCCTCGTACGACTACCCGACCACGGACCCGGCGCCAAGCGCCTGAGGGCCCGTGCGCCCGTGCGCCCGTGCGCCCGGAACAGCGTGGCGGCAATGCACCTGCTGCCCCGGGTCGGGCCTCCCGGCCGCCCGCCCTGGTCCGCGAGCCCGGGGTGGTGGCGCGCCTGGCTGCCCCGGCTGCCGGAGCAGCCGATCTTCTCCCCGGTCCTCAACGAGGACTGCGCGGTACGGATCGCCCGGGACAGGAACGTCAAGCACAGTGGCGCCGGCTTCGTCACCCGCTTCGAGGTGGAGTCGAAGTTCCCGGGCCGATACCCCGTGCGGCAGACAGGCAGGCAGGCAGGCAGGCGATCCTCAAGCCGTAGGGACCGACGGGGGAGTCGGCCGAGTCGACTCCCCCGTCGTCCGGATCCGAGGAGCGGCGACTCAGCTGACGGCGACGACCGTGGCCGCCATGATCACCACCATCGCGGCCTGCGTGTCCCGGATGGCCGCGCGGACGCCGTCGGCCGCCCACTGCCCGTCCGCTATCTCCGCCATCCTCGGCTTCACCGAGCCGGGACTGTGCTGCGGGAAGGCCAGGCGGTGCAGGTTCGCCGCGTGGAGCAGGGCGATGAGGCCCGCCGTGCGCTCGTCGGGCCGGGCGCCTGCGAGGACCACCGCGGCCAGCCGCTCGCGCAGGGCGCGCTCGACCGTGCCGTCGACCTCGGGGTAGCGCCGCTGGGGGAACACCCCCAGCACCTTGTGCACCTGCTGCGCCACCAGCCCGCGCTCGCCCAGGCGTTCCAGCACGGGGCCGGACACCTTCATGTAGTCCTTCGTCAGCCAGTCCGTCATGCGGCGCCGCCGGCCCCGCAACCAGGTCTCGATGAGCCGGAGCCGGCCGTCCAGCAGCGGGTCCCCGGTGGACTCGGTGCTCCGGAGCTCCATGTGCTTGCCCGAGACCGACACCCGCTCCGCCAGCACCAGTTCGGTCAGGACCGCCCCCGCCAGAGCCGGCGCCACCGACTGACGCTTCCGTTGCGCCCCGGACCGGTCGTCCAGGGACAGCAGCATGATCTCCTCGGCCAGCGTGATGGTCATTCCCGCATTGGTGGCCATGTTGGTCGCCCCCCGATGTTCGTACGCTTTCGAACGGAAGGACGTCCGGCGGCCACCGGGAGTTCCGTTCCGACGCCCTCAACCCGCTAGGGCCTGTATTGAGTTGCCCCGCGGCGTCGCGACGCCCGGCACGCACCCTCGGCGCACGAGCCGAATGTCCTAGTAGCTCCGCTACGAGGATATTCGTCCCGCACGCCGAGGGCACGCACCGAACGCCGCTCCTTGCTCCACGGGGCAACTCAATACAGGCCCTAATGCCGCACGACCACCCTCGGTGCGAAGCTCCCGTCGCCCAGGTCCTCGGCCAGCAGCCGCTTCGCGATCGCGTCCGCCGCGACCCTCAGTTCGGCGCTGCGCGGCCGGCCCCGGTCCTTCTCCAGCTGGTCCCCGAGCCACTTGCCCCACGCGGCCGAGATGACGTCGGCCTCCCGCTGCCCGGCAGGCGTGAGACTGAAGAAGGAGGCATCCCGGGTGAGGAAGCCCTCCTCCACCATCCGGTCGAACACGGGGAGCAGTACCTCCGGCGGCAGCGAACGCCGGCCTGCGACAAGGCCGATGCTGGAGTAGCCGATCGTCCTCGTCATCAGCTCCACCTGCATCACCGTCCACGCACCCGCGATGTCCAGCCGGGTGTCGGAGCCCGCGACGATCGCGCGCGCCGTGTCCGCCCCCATGTTCCGTACGAGTTTGCCGACCGCCAGCTCCAGCAGCTTGGCGGAGTCCCCCGAGGCCGTGGCCGGCGAGCCGAAGCCGTCGCCCATGTCCGTGGAGCCGACCCGGGCGGTGTCGCGCAGCTTGACCTGCTTGAGGAAGAGCGCCACGACGAAGCCGAACACCGCCACCGGGACGGTCCAGAGGAACACCGTATGGAGGGCTTCCGCGTACGCCTCGATGACGGGGGTCGCGGCGGCCGGGTCGAGCCGGTGCACGCCCTGCGGGTTCGAGACGGCCCGGGCCAGCGCCGCCGGGTCCGCCCCGGTGGCGCGCGCCGCTTCCGCGACCGCCTCCTCCAGCGACGGCCCCAGGTGGTTCGCGTAGATCGTGCCGAAGACCGCGGTCCCGAAGGCGCTGCCGAGCGTACGGAAGAAGGTGACCCCGGAGGTGGCCGTGCCGAGGTCGGCGTAGTCGACGGTGTTCTGCACGGCGATCGTCAGCACCTGCATGGACAGGCCGATGCCGACGCCGAGCACGAACATGTACAGCGATTCCAGCAGGGTGCTGGTCCCCGGCTGCATCCGTGACAGCAGGTACAGGCCGATGCCCATGACCGCGTTGCCGACGATCGGGAAGATCCGGTACTGCCCGGTCTTGCTGACGACGTTGCCGCTGAAGACGGAGGCGAGCAGCAGGCCGAAGACCATGGGGAGGGTCCGGACGCCCGAGATCGTGGCCGAGTCGCCGTCGACGTACTGGAGGTAGGTCGGCAGGAAGGTCATCGCGCCGAGCATCGCGAAGCCGACGACGAAGCTCAGCACGGAGCACACGGCGAAGACCGGATTGCGGAACAGCCTCATCGGGAGCATCGGTTCCGCGGCGCGCGTCTCGACCAGGCAGAACAGGGCGAGCGCGACCGCGCCGCCCGCGAACAGGCCGATGATCACGGGCGAGGCCCACGCGTACTCGTTGCCGCCCCAGCTCGTGGCCAGGATCAGGGCGCTGGAGCCGATCGCCACCAGGGTGATGCCGAGGTAGTCGATGACCGGTTTGCCCGAGGCGCGTACCGCCGGGATCGTCCTGGCCGCGGCGACGACGACCAGGATGGCGATCGGGACGTTGACGTAGAAGCACCACCGCCAGCTCAGCTGGTCAGTGAAGAAGCCCCCGAGCAGTGGCCCGATCACGGTGGCGATGCCGAAGACACCGCCGATCATGCCCTGGTACTTGCCGCGTTCGCGCAGCGGCACGACGTCGGCGATCAGTGCCATCGCGGTGACCATCAGGCCGCCGGCGCCGACGCCCTGGACCCCGCGCCACACGATCAGCAGCGTCATGTTGCCGGCCAGGCCGCAGAAGAAGGAGCCGCTGATGAAGACGATGGCGGAGATCTGGAAGATCAGTTTCCGGCCGAAGAGGTCACCGAACTTGCCGACCAGGACCGTCGCCACGGTCTCCGCGAGCAGGTAGGAGGTCACCACCCAGGACATGTGGTCCCCGCCGCCCAGGTCCCCGACGATCGTGGGGAGGGCGGTGCCGACGATCGTCTGGTCGAGGGCCGCCAGCAGCACGCCCAGCATGATCGTGCCGAAGACGACGTTGCGCCGCTGCCGGTCGAGCACGGGGGGCGCGGCGGCAGCGGGGGCAGTGGTCACATCTCGCACTCTCACAGCCCGCCCGCCGCCCCGCATGCGGCGCTGGGCCGTCGGGGGGATCCGCGAGGCGGCTCAGCGCAGGTACGCCAGCCCCGGATGGGCCGCCGCGTAGCCGTCCAGCAGCCGCCGGGCCACGGTCACGGAGTCGACCAGCGGGTGGAGCGCGAAGGCCTTCACGGCGTCGGCCCGCGCACCGCTCGCGGCGGCCGCCAGGACCGCGCGCTCCACCGCCTTGACGGCCGTGACCAGCCCGACCGCGTGCAGCGGTAGCTGCTCGACGCCCATCGGGTGGGCGCCGTTCGCGTCCACCAGGCAGGGCACCTCGATGACGGCCCCGGCGTCCAGGGCGGAGAGGGTCGAGCCGTTGCGGACGTTGAGGATCAGCGTGGCCCGCTCGTCGCGGGCGATGGCCCGCATCAGTGCGAGTGCGACCTTCTCGTATCCGCCGGACTCCAGGTCGCTCTCGTCGCGCTCGCCCGCCCCGGCCGCCTGTCGGTTCTCGGCCATGTAGGTGGCCTCGCGCTCGGCCCGGGTCCGGTCCCAGGCGGCCAGGGCCGCGCCGGCCGGCAGCCCGGCCCGGCCCGCCTCGGCGTAGAAGCCGCGCTGCTGGTCGCGCAGGAAGGCCCCACGGGTCTGTCCGGCCTCCTGGTACGCCCGTACGGTGTCACGGTTGAAGTAGTAGTAGTGCAGGTACTCGTTGGGGATCGCGCCGAGCGAGCGCAGCCACTCGGCACCGAAGAGGCGGCCCTCCTCGAAGGACTCCAGCGCCTCGGTGTCGGCCAGCAGCCGCGGCAGTTCGTCGCGGCCGCCGATGCGCAGCCCGCGCACCCAGCCCAGGTGGTTGAGGCCCACGTAGTCGATCCACGCCTCCTCCGGCCGGGCCCCCAGCAGCCGGGCGACGCGCCGGCCGAGGCCCACGGGCGAGTCGCAGATGCCGATCACCCGGTCGCCGAGTTCCTCGGCCATCGCCTCGGTGACCAGGCCGGCCGGGTTGGTGAAGTTGATGACCCAGGCCTCTGGGGCCGTACGGGCGACCCTGCGGGCGATCTCCCGGGCGACGGGAACGGTCCGCAGTCCGTACGCGACCCCGCCCGCGCCCACCGTCTCCTGGCCCAGCACCCCCTCGGCCAGGGCCACGCGCTCGTCCGCGGCCCGCCCTTCGAGGCCGCCGACCCGGATGGCGGAGAAGACGAAGTCGGCCCCGCGCAGGGCCTCGTCGAGGTCCCGGGCGGCCGTGACGGCCGGGGCGTCGGGCACTCCGGCGGCCGCGGCCAGATCCGCGAGGACGCGGGTCATGGCGGCGAGCCGCGCGGGGTCCTCGTCGTAGAGCGTCACATGGGAGACCCGCCCCTCGGCGTGGTCGCCGAGGAGGGCTCCGTAGACGAGCGGTACCCGGAAGCCGCCTCCGCCGAGGATCGTCAGCCGCACGCCCCTACCGCCCTTCGCCCGTGCAGATACCGGTACGGATACGGACAGGATGCCGGCGCCGGTGCCACGATCGATGACACGACCGGTGGCCCGGGACGTCCGGCAGCCGTCCGCCCCGACCAGTCTGCCCCGATCAGTCTGCCCCGGTCGGTCACTCCCCCAGCGGCGGCACGGCGCGCAGCCGGGCGCCCGGCTGCTGGGGAATGGCCGTGAGGCCCCGGGACGGACCCGTCGGCACGCCTTGCGGCCCGGACAGGATCAGGGTGATCCGGGTGAGTCCCATCTGGTCGAGCATACGGCTGGTCTCGGCCACCATCCGGCAGCGCACCAGGCCCCACCGCGGGTCGGGGTGGCGCACGGTGCGCACCGCTCCGTCCGGTTCGGCCGCCTCGGGCCCGCGCTGGCTCAGCCAGTGGGGTACGCCGTACCGGTAGGCGGCCTCCATGAACGGGTCACGGGCCACCTCCTGGCGGATGCTGCACAGCCCCTCGTCCTCCGGGGCCTCGGCCAGCGCGGCCGCGAACCGGGCGAGCAACGGTACGCACCAGCCCGGTTCGTGGTCCTCCAGCACGGCCGCCGCGTCCGGGTGGAACAGCACGAAGCGCAGGAAGTTGTCGTCCGGCAGGGCCGTCGGGTGCGGCCGTACGGTCTGGAAGAGCTGGTCGAAGGCCGAATTGGTGAGGGCGACGTCCCACCGGTGGTCCACGAGGAAGCTCGGGTAGGGCACGGCCTCCATGAGGGCGGCGTAGTCGCACAGGTAGTCGCGCTGTGCCGGGTCCTCGGGGAGCCGGTTCTCGTCGGAGGCCCGCCACGTGGGCGGCGGGTCGCGGTCGACCATGACGCGGAAGAGCCAGAAGCACTGCCGCTCGCTCATCTCCAGGGCTTCGGCCAGGGCGAGGAGCTTGCGGTCCGTCCACTCCTTGACGAGTCCGCGTTCCCAGTTGCCGTACGCGCGCACGCTGATGCGCAGTCGGGCGGCGAGGTCCTCCTGACTCAGCCCCAGCTCTTCGCGGCGCTGGCGCAAAATCTCCTTGCGTCGCTCCGAGCGCACGGCGCCGCGCGCGGACTCCTCGCCCGCCAGGCGTTCCTCACCGGCTCGGGCGAGGCCATCGGACGGGCCCACCGCTGCGAGATGTGGCACTGAGAGCTCCCCCTCCTCCGGTCTGGATCTTCATTTCCGTGTGGCGATCCTGCTACCGACTTCATTCGAGTGTCAACTATTGTGGCAATTCCAGCCTCTTGACAGCTCAATCCCGCCACAGCTGTGGCACGTTCTAGCCCTTCCGGGCGAGAGCGGCTAGATTCCAGAAGCCGACCATGTGCCGTACCGACTTCGCGCGATCTAGGAGAACCACTGGTGACAGACGGCTTCCCGGCTCCCGTCGCGGTGGCCGACGCACCCCTGGCCGCGACCATCACCCGCGTCGCCGAACTCGCGGGCAAGATGGGGCGCGACCTGAACCAGGTCTTCGACCTGCGACGCCTCTCGGAGGCCTCGGGCGTGCCCACGGATGTGGTCAAGACCCTGCTCGACGGCAGGCCGGCCGGCGAACCCGACCTCCAGGCCCGCTTCCTGCAACGGCTCGACCTGCTCCGGCGCACCCGCGTCAAGCCGAACGGCCGCCGCTACACGCAGCAGGAGATCGCGGACGGCGCCGGCATGTCCAGGCAGCAGGCGGGGGCCCTCATCAACGGCGACCGCCGCCCCACGATGGAGCATTGCGACGCGATCCAGCGCTTCTTCGGGGTGCACGCGGGGTTCCTCACGGCCCACGACGCCGCCGCCCTGACCGACGCGCTCCAGCGGACCGAGCAGCAGTTGCTCCAGGACTACGCGGGCCGCGCGCGGGAAACCGTACCGGCCGCGGCCGCTTCGGCGGGCGATCCGCTGGCAAGACTCCTACAGAACCACGGTGTACGGGGCATCGCCTGGCGCGCCGCCCAACTGCCCAGCGACAAGCACCGGGACAAGGTGACCGAATGGCTGGACATGCTCCTCGAAAGCGTCAAACCGAACGAATCCTGACCCAGTCGAAAGTCTGGGTCTGATCCTTGAGTCCTGATCCGGATCCGCGCCGACGGGGAGAACGGTGAGCATAGGCAGAGAGCAGCGGCGGTTGTGCGGGGAGCTGGTGGCCGGCATCCGGCTGACCGCCCCCGTGGAGCCCGTGGACCTCTACGCTGCCCTCTGTGAGGGCATGAGCAGACACCGCGGCCGCCGGGTCGACTTCCGGATGGCTTCGTTCCCTCCCCGGACGGCCAGCGGCCTGTGGCTCGACATGGCGGACCGCGATCTCGTGGTCATCGAGGAACGCACCGCACCCGACCACCAACTGGTCATCCTGGGACACGAGCTGTGGCACATGAAGGCCGGTCACTGCAGCCACCACGTCGACGGCGCCGCCGTCGCCGCGCGGCTGCTGTCCGACGAGGCCGACATCGGTGAGACGGTCCGCCGCGTCGCCGCGCGCACGCGCGCCGACGTCCAGGAGGAGACCGAGGCCGAGACCTTCGGATTACTGCTGAGCAGCCGCTGCCGGAACTGGCTGGCCGGGTCGGCGAGCCACCGGGCTCCGGTCCAGCGCGACGACCTGGCGGGCCGGATCGAGGCCTCGCTGGGGTACCGGGGACTGAGGAACGACCGTTGAACGGTGAGGACTACTACATACCGGCAGCAGCGATGGCGGTCTCCCTCGCCTTCAAGCTGCCGGCCCTACGGCACAACTGGCGCGACCCGCTGCTGCGCTCGGTCGTCGCCCTGCTGACCCTGGCGGGGGCGGTGTTCGCCTTCGCCGCCCCGCCGACCATCGCGGCGGTCAACCGCTGGACCGGGATCGTCAACTTCTCGGCCCCGCTGGTGTACTGCCTGATCACCGCCTTCAGCGCCTCCTGCCTGGTCCTGATGGTCAACTGGCGGGGCGGGCCGCCCGAACGGACGCGCCGCGTCTCGCGGCGCTGGATCCTCGGCTACGCCATCGTCGTCGTGGCCCTGATCGTGCTGTTCGCCCTCGGTGAGACCCCTGAGGAGCGCCTGCGGGACTTCGACACCTTCTACGCCAACACGCCCTACGTCGGCGCGATGATCGCCCTCTACCTGCTGGCGCACCACGTGGCGGCGGTGGTGATGGTGGTCCTGTGCTGGCGCTGGTCGCTGCAGGTGCGCGGCTGGCTGCGGGTCGGCCTGATGATCATCGTCGCGGGCTACGTCTTCAACCTCGGTTACGACGCCACGAAGATGTCCGCCGTCGTCGCCCGCTGGCTCGGCCACGACCTCGACGGCCTGAGCACCTACGTGGCTCCCCCGCTCGCCTCGCTGGGCGCACTGATCAGCGCGGTGGGCTTCGTGGTGCCGCTCGTCTGCCAGCGGCTGTCGGACCACTGGCAGACCTGGGCGACGTACCGCGGGCTCGGCCCGCTGTGGCAGGAGGTGCAGATCTCCGCCCCCGTCGGCACGCCCGCCGTGCAGATGGCGTGGTGGACGGCGGCGGAACTGCGGGTGATCCAGCGGGAGTCCGACATCCACGACGGATTCCTGCACCTCGGTCCCTACTTCGACAAGGGCCTGCGCGACGACGCCTACGGCTGCGCCGTCGCCGACGGGGCCGACGAGGAGACCGCGCGCGCGGTCGCCGACGCCGCCATGGTGGCGGCGGCCGTACGGGCCCGCTCCGCCGACCCCGAGGGCAAGATCATCGGCGAGGACGAGGAGACCCTGCCGGCCGCCTCCGACGGACCGCGCGACCTCCTGCGCATCTCCGACGCCCTGCGGCGCTCACCGGTGGTCCAGGCGGTCCGCCGGCAGGTGACCGTCTAGTGCGGTCGCCGTAAGGGTGTGCCGGGTCGCGCTGTGCGGTGCGGTGCCTCGCACGGCGGAGGGCCGCGGCTGGTACTGAACACGACGCGCGAGGTGCCGTGCCGGGCGGGCCGGGCCCGGCAGGACCCGGCGGAGACGGCCTGGGTCCACCGCCGGGGGCGGTGCCGCCGGTCAGCGCGGAGCGGCCACCGCCGTCTTCGGGAACAGGTCCTGGAACGGGCCCGCCGAGTCGATGCCGTCCCGGCCGTACGGCGCGTCGAAGCTCCACACCATGAACAGCAGGAAGACGATCAGCGCGCTGAAGAGCCCCGCGAGGAGCAACTCCCGCCCCGAGCGCCGGATCTGCAGCGTGAAGATCAGCCCGACCGTGACCACCCCGCCGACCAGCAGCCCGAACCACACCACGCCCGGCAGCGTCGACTCCGAGCTCTGGGTCCGCGAGTGGCGGGCCTCGTCGGCGGCCGCGATGTGGTCCAGGAGCGGCTGGTAGGCCTGTGCCTGCAGCTCGGTGGCCGGGCTCTGGTGGGTGACGGACGTACGGAGCTTGCCGAGCAGCTCGCCGCCCTCGGCCGACGCGCTCTCGCCCGAGGTCAGCAGCGGCCAGTCCACGGCGACGGTGTGGGAGACGTACGCGTCCACCTCGCCGCGGATCCGGTCGCGGACCGCGGCCGGGTAGACGTCGGAGCGCTGGGTGACCTCGTACAGGGCCTGGGCCTCCCGGCGCACGCTGTCCTCGGCGGCGCCGCGCGCCTCCCATACCCCCGCAATGGCCAGGCCGAGCACGATCGCGTAGACCACGCCCACCATCATCGTCATGTACTCGATGACGTCGGGGGTTTCGCTGGTGTCCTCGTCGGCGGCGGCCCGGCGGTGCCGGATCGCCGTGAAGGCGAGGACGAGGGCGCAGACGAGCACCATGGCGATGGCCAGGACCAGCCATTCGGACACGTGGATTCTCCCGGTGTGGATCGGTGGGCGGACGGGGTGCGGCGGACGGGGGTACGGCGGTCAGCCGCGGCTCTTGGAGCGTGGCCGCAGGGCGGCGGCGGCGAGTACGGCCGGGGTGGTGACGACGACCATGAGCATCACGGTGGAGAGCCCGCCCGGGCCGCGCCGCTCCACGGCGACCGCGCGGTACGGACGCACGTGGAAGGCGCTCACGGGCGCGGCGGCCCCGGGCCGGGGCGGGGCGGATGCTGCGGCCGGCGCCTGCCCGGCAGCCGCCGGGGCACCCGGCGCGGGCGGCGGCGGCTCCGCGGGCGCGGCCACCGACTCCGTCTCCACGGAAGGCTCCGCCGGCCCGGCCGCGGCGGACGGCTCCGCCGGACCGGGCCGCACCACCGCGGGCCGACCGGGCCCGGGTGCCCAACCGGGGTGGCGCACCGTGAGCCCGGCGTCGGCGCCGGGCACGGCCACCCGCACCGAGGGTCGGCCGGACGGCCGGACGGCGGGCCGCTTCGGCTGGCCGGCGGGCACGCACAGGTCGACCCGCGCCCCGCGGCCGGGGCCGTCGCCCGCGACGGCGACGTGGCCGTGCAGCGGACACAGCGCCGCCACCAGACCGGCCCCGGCGAAGTACTGCCAAGCGGTCACCGCGCGTCCTCCCGATTCCGCAGCAGACATGAGGGCTACGTCTGAAGAAACGATCAAGGCCCGGCTTCGACACGCGGCGGACCGGTGGAGATCCACCGCCGTGCCGCAGGCGCACGAGCCCTCCGGCGATGCGGCATGATGTCGCCATGCTGACCGAGGGGGAGAACGCCCGACTGATCGCGGGGCGTTATCGACTGGACGCCAAGCTCGGGCGCGGCGGCATGGGTGTCGTGTGGCGGGCCACGGACCAGTTGCTCGGCCGCCGCGTCGCCGTCAAGGAGATGGCGCTCGACCCGGCGCTGTCCCCCGACGAGGCCCGGATCCAGCGGGAACGCACCCTGCGCGAGGCCCGCGCCGCCGCACAGGTCAAGCACCCCCACATCATCGTGGTGCACGACGTGGTCGCGGACGGCGAACGGCCGTGCATCGTCATGGAACTGGTCGAGGGCGGCTCCCTCGCCGACCGGCTCGCCCGGACGGGGCCGGTGGACACCGCCGAGGCCGCCGGTATCGGCATCGCGCTGATCGGCGCCCTGCGGACCGCGCACGCCGCCGGGGTACTGCACCGCGACATCAAACCGGCCAACGTCCTGCTGGAGGCGCCGGGCGGCCGGGCCGTCCTCACGGACTTCGGGATCGCGCAGGTGTCGGGGGCGACGACCCTCACCGCGACCGGGGCGTTCGTCGGGTCCCCCGAGTACACCGCACCCGAACGGATGTCGGCGCAGTCGTCGGCCGGGCCCGAGTCCGACCTGTGGTCGCTGGGCGCCCTGTTGTGCGCGGCCGTCAGCGGGGTGTCCCCCTTCCGGCGGGACTCGCTCGGCGGAGTGCTGCACGCGGTGGTCTACGACGAGATCCGGCCGCCCGCCGCGTGCGGGCCGCTGCTGCCGGTGGTGCGGGGCCTGCTGGAACGCGACCCCGCCACGCGGCTCGGCGCGGACGAGGCGGAGGAGATGCTGCGGGCCCTGGCACCGTCGGCGGGCGGCCACGCGCCGATACGGCGCAGCGTCCCCGCGGTGCCCGACGCCCGGACGACACCGTCCCGGACTCCGCCGCCCCGGACGACGGCACCGGACCGGACGGAACCCGCCGGGACGGAACCGGACCGGACTGCACCGGCCGGGACGGCACCGGCCCCGGCAGCGCGCCCCGTGGCCCGGACGGCGCCCGTGTCCGAGCGGGCGGCCGGCGTCCCCGCACGGCGGCGGCCGGGTGCGGCACTGGTCGCCGGCCTGCTCATGGCCGCGATCGTGGGTGCGGGTGCGTCGGCCGCGGCCCTGCTGATGAACGAGGACGACCCGGCCGACCGCGCCGACCGGCCCGCGGCCGCGAGCGGCGCCACGGGCGGCCGTGCCGGCGGCGCCCCGGCCGCGCCGCCGGGCGCGCAGGTCTCCGCGCCCGCCCCGGCGCCGTCGGCGCCCGGTGAACGGACCGGTCCGTCGTCCGAGGGCGAGGCCGTCCCCGCCGGCTACCGCGTCGTCCAGGACCCGGCGGGCTTCTCGCTCGCCGTCCCCCACGGCTTCACCCGCAGGACCGACGGCCCGCGGATCTTCTACATGTCGCCGGACGAGACCTTCCGCATCGGCATCAAGGTGTCGGACACCGAGTCGGGAGGCCCGCTCGCCGTGCACCGGCGCTCCCATGCCAAGGGGCCGGCGAACAACCCCGGCTACCGTGACGCCGAGGTCTCCGCGAGCACGCACGACGGCCGCGACGCCGCCCTGTGGCTGTTCACCTGGAACGGCTTCTCCGCGGCCGAGGGCCCCCGGCACACCCGTGACCTGTGCTGGGAGGAGGACGGCCGGCTCTACGACGTGTGGGTCTCCGCCCCGGTGGGCCGCACGGCCGAGTCCCGCGACCACTTCGACACGGCGGTCCGCACCTTCACCCGCGCCGCGGGCTGAGCCCGGCCGCCGTGCGTCCGGGTACGCCGAAAGGGGCGCGAACCCGCGTTCGCGCCCCTTTCGGTCGGTGGTACGGCGGTCGGCCGCCCCGGTGTCAGCCCGCCTCGGTGCCGCCGAAGCGCTCGCGGTAGGACTCCAGGTCCTCCTCGGTGACCCGGGCGAAGAGCACCGGCGGCACGGTGAACGGGGTCCCGGCCGGGACCGCGTCCAGGGCTTTGGCCTGCTCCGGGGTCACCCATGTGGCGGTGTCGTCGGCGAGCGCGAACGCGGAGCGCATGGCGCGCGCCGAGGCCGGGATGAACGGCTCGGAGACCACCGAGTAGAGGTGGATGAGGTTCATCGCGGTGCGCAGGGTGAGCGCGGCGGCCTCCAGGTCGGTCTTGACCTCCAGCCAGGGGGCCTTCTCGTCCAGGTAGGCGTTGCCCGCGGACCACAGGGCGCGCAGCGCGGCCGCCGCCTTGCGGTACTGCAGGGTGTCCATGTGGCCCTCGTACTCGGCCAGCAGTTCGGCGATCTGCTCACCGAGCTTCGCCTCGGCCTCGCCGGCGGGGCTGCCGGCCGGGACGTCGTCGCCGAACTTCTTGCGGGAGAAGGTCAGGACGCGGTTGACGAAGTTGCCGAGGGTGCCGCCGAGGTCCTTGTTGACCGTGGCCGCGAAGTGCTCCCACGTGAAGGACGAGTCGTCGGACTCGGGGGCGTTGGCGATGAGGAAGTAGCGCCAGAAGTCGGCCGGAAGGATTTCCAGCGCCTGGTCGGTGAAGACGCCGCGCTTCTGCGAGGTGGAGAACTTGCCGCCGTAGTACGTCAGCCAGTTGAAGGCCTTGACGTAGTCGACCTTCTTCCACGGCTCGCGGGTGCCCAGCTCGGTGGCGGGGAACATGACCGTGTGGAACGGGACGTTGTCCTTGGCCATGAACTGGGTGTAGCGGACGTCCTCGGCCTCGTACCACCAGGCCTTGTAGTCGCGGTTCGCCGGGTCGGCGTCCGCCCACTCCTTGGTCGAGGCGATGTACTCGATCGGGGCGTCGAACCAGACGTAGAAGACCTTGCCCTCGGCCGCCAGGTCGGGCCAGGTGTCGGCCGGGACGGGGACGCCCCAGTCGAGGTCACGCGTGATGGCGCGGTCGTGCAGGCCCTCGGTCAGCCACTTGCGGGCGATCGAGGAGGCCAGCTGCGGCCACTCCTCCTCGTGCTCGGCGACCCAGGCCTCCACCTCGTGCTGCAGCTTGGACTGCAGGAGGAAGAGGTGCTTGGTCTCGCGGACCTCCAGATCGGTGGATCCGGAGATGGCCGAGCGCGGCTCGATCAGGTCCGTGGGGTCCAGGACGCGGGTGCAGTTCTCGCACTGGTCGCCGCGGGCCTTGTCGTAGCCGCAGTGCGGGCAGGTGCCCTCGACGTAGCGGTCCGGGAGGAAACGGCCGTCGGCGGGCGAGTAGACCTGGCGGATCGCCCGCTCCTCGATGAAGCCGTTCTCCTGGAGCCGGCGTGCGAAGTGCTGGGTGATCTCGACGTTCTGCGGCGAGGAGCTGCGGCCGAAGTAGTCGAAGGACAGCTCGAAGCCGTCGTAGACCGTCTTCTGGGCGTCGTGGGCCTGCGCGCAGAACTCGGCGACCGAGATGCCCGCCTCCTTGGCGGCGAGCTCGGCGGGGGTGCCGTGCTCGTCGGTGGCGCAGATGTACAGGACGTCGTGGCCGCGCTGGCGGAGGTACCGGGAGTACACATCCGCCGGAAGCATCGACCCGACCATGTTGCCCAGGTGCTTGATCCCGTTGATGTACGGAAGCGCGCTGGTGATCAGGTGTCGAGCCATCCTCGGATGCTCCATTTCCTATGTGCGGTGCAACATGACGTCACGGACTGTGAGTGCGGTCATCGTATCGAACCGCCGAAAGGCCACGCGCCGCATTTGTTCTCGGGTGGACGTAAAGCAAAAGCGAGGACAGTGACCCCTGCGTCACGGCCCTCGCGATCGGGCCCATGGTACAGCGGGGTGACGGAGCGCCGGACCGGAGGCTCGACCGGTGATACGACGGCACCGGCAGGCGGCATATGCATACGTGCTGGCTGGCGCCTCGCCCGATCGGTACCGATCACGGTTCGATCATCCGCGACGCATTGCTTCCCAGGTTTCTTCTCTGCGCCCCCCGAGTGCGCCCACGCTGCTTTCCTGTTCTGCGCACCAGGGGATGAGGTGGAGCCGTGAGCGATGTCGGACCGGAGGAGTCCGGTGGGGCCGTGGGACTGCCGAGCCGACGTCGGCGGCCGACGCCCATGAGCCAGTGGGACCCGACGGCACGTCTGTCGTACTGGGCCTTCCATGCCAACCGGCGCCCCGCGTACATGCGTTTCGCGTACCTGCAGCTGGGCTCCGACTCCGCGGCCGAGGCGGCGGTCGACGCCACCTTCGACTCGATCATGGGCGACTGGCTGCGGATGCTGCACATGGACCGCCTGGACGCCTACGCGTGGACCGTCCTCAAGCACTGCCTGGTCGACTGCCGGAACCGGCTCCACCCGCGGCAGCAGGAGCCCGAGCCGACGGACATCAGCGCCTTCGAGGCGGCCCTCAAGGAGGCCCACGCCGACCAGTACGAGGTGCTGACGGACACCATCCGCTTCTACTCCGCCGTCTCCCGGCTCGCCGAGCGCCAGCGCGACGCCGTGCTGCTGCGGTACGGGCTGCAGTGCACCCCGGGGGAGGCCGCCTCCGTGATGGGCGTGGACGAGGCCACGGTCCGCTCCCAGCTCGGCCAGGCCCACCGGCGCCTCGCCCGGCTGCTCGACGCCTCCGCCGATCCGGCGGAACCGGCCGAACCAGCCGGGTCATGAGGCGCCGCGACCGGCTGGAGCGGCCGGACGGCGACCCGGCGCCCCGCTCCCTGGCCGAGTTCCTCGCCCGGGCCGGCGTCCGCGACCGCTACCGCCACTACGACCTCGGCGCGGCCGAGGCCCGGCTGCTGCGTGCCACCCCGCACCCGGCCGTCCCGCACCGTGCCCGGCGCCGGGCGGCCCACGGCTGGAGCGACCCGGTCCGGGACCGACCGCTCGACTCCGAGCGGGCCCGGCGCGACCTCAAGGCGATCTGCCTGGCCTCCGTGTGCGCGCCGGACGCCGCCGCGCACCTCGACGCCTTCACCGGCCTGCGCACCGACCTGAGCGGCGCCGTCGTCTTCGGCTGCCTGCTGCACCTCGCCGGAATGCGCGAAGGCGCCCGTTTCTGGTGGCAGTTCGCCGCCGCGTCCGGCAGTGCGCGGGCCGCCGCGGCCGCCTACTGCCTCTTCCTCGACCACTCCCGGCGCGGCGAGCACCACGACGCCCGGCACTGGGCCCGCGAGCTGGGCCACCGCGGCTTCCGGCCGACCGGGCGGCGCGACCTGCGCGAGATCCGGCTGTGCGCGCAGGCCGCCGTCCTGCGCCACGTCGACCAGTGCGACGATCCCGACCTGGGGCCCGTGCCGTTGCCGAGGGCCGGGCTGTCGGGGGCGCTGGGCGCGTTCCTGCCGCCGCCGCCCGCCACGGCCGTGGCGCAGGTGCCGCCGGTGGCGGCGGTCCGGCCGGCCGCCGGGCCGCTGCGCCACCCCGCGCTGACGGCGGCGGCCCGCGGGACCGTCGTACAGGGCGGCACGGGCGAGGCGCTGGCGGAGGCCCGCCGCGCCCTGGCCGTCGTACGCGTCCTGGAGCGGCACCCGCTGGGGGTCCGGGCAGCCCAGCTCGCACGGGAGTCGGGCCTCGCGGAGGCGGAGCTGCCCGCGCTCCTGACGATGCTGTGCGAGGAGGAGTACGCGTACCGGGCGGGTGCGGGGGTGTACGGGCGCGGCCCGGCCCTGGACCGGCTCGCCGCCCCCGGCGGGCAGGGCCTGGCCGGGCAGCTCCAGCGCACCCTCGCCCTGGCCCGGGACAGCGCGGGCGCCGCGGTGTACCTCAGCCGGTACGCCGGGGGCGAGGTGCACATCACGCAGATGGCGGCCGGTCCGGCGACCCCGCCGGTCCGGGAGTGGGTCGACTTCCGGGACGCCGCGCATGCCAGCGCGGTCGGCAAGTGCCTGCTGACCCAGCTCGACCACGAACGCCGGGCCGACCACGTGGCCCGGCACCGGCCCGCCCGGCTCACCCCGCAGACCATCACCGACAGCCGGGCCCTGTTCACGGCGCTGGACGCGGTGGCCCCGGGCTCCCCCGTCTTCGACCTGCTCGAATACGCCCCCGGGGTCGTCTGCTCGGCGGTTCCCATCGCCACGGGCGGCGCCGCGGGGAGCCTCGCGCTGTCCCTGCCCGCGACCCATGCGCACCGGCTGCGCTCGGCCACGGGGACGCTGCGCCGCAAGGCCGTTCCGGTCCTCCTCGCGCTGCTCCTGACCGGTGCGATCCCCCCGGACCCACCGGAGGCCGCGGCCTCCCCCACCGCCGAGCCCGGCCCCGCACCCGAGGGGTGGCCCGAGCCGCGGCCGACGCGGGCCCCGGTCACCCCGGAAACCCTGCGCCACCTCCGGCGCCTCTTCCGCACCCCGCTCGCCGAGGCCGCGGCGGCGCCCCAGGGCCCGCACCTGGTCAGCGACACCACGTCCGGGGCGGCCTACCTCTTCGACGCGGCCCCGGACGGCGCCGCCCCCCGCCTGTCCCTCCCCCACACCTTCACCTCGGTCACCCCGGGCAGCCTGACCCGCCCTTCGGGCCTGGTGGTCCTGGGTACCTAACGATTCGCCCCACCGGCAGCCGGGAGGTCACAGCCGCTTCGTCCGCCTGAGGCCCAGCTCGTCGCAGCGCCGGTCGTACTCTGCCTCCGCGGCGGCGTCGTTGAACTCGACCGGGTGCCAGCGGTCGAGGGCGTAGCCCTCGCAGTCACGCCAGACCCGCAGGCCGTCGCAGAGGGTGTTCCAGTTCTCGCGGATCTTGTCGAGGCGCCACTCGTCCCGGGCGCGGAGCACCGCCTCGGGCGGCGGCGCCCACACAAGGACCGGCATCGATCCCCGCCTGTTGCGGTAGGGCCTCCAGAACCGCGCCCGGATGTCCCACTCCAGTTGCAGCACGGCAGCGGACAGCATCCGGGCCAGCGCATCGGCCGTCCGGTGTTCCTCGGTTCCCGGAGGGTGGCCGGCCTCCAGGGCCTCCAGCCTCGGGTGCAGGAAGTCGAAGACCTCCCAGAGGTCGTCCTCCGTGATGTCGCAGGCATACCGCAGTAGCGCCCGCTCCGTGTTCATGCCCGCCCCCGGAGATACAGAAGAGCCCCCACACGGTGTGTTGGGCTCTTGCTTGTGTCCGAGGGGGGACGTGAACCCTCCACTCGGGCACCAGCCCTTTTGGCACCTGACCTGGGTAAACGTACCCCCTGAGGTCACTTCATCGTAGCTGCGGTTGGTCCCGATTACCTGGCACTACTGCCTGTTCCCGCCCGCTGTTGGTCATGCGTTGGTCACGTGGCCAACCGGTCCAACCTGCTACGGAGCCTGCTGCTGGCCGTCAGAGGACTCAGTTCAGGGCCGCCAGCGCACCCGCTATGAGAGATCGTGCAGCAGCACCCCGGGCGGCTCCTTGCGAGAGCCGTTCGAAGGCTCTGGCGTACAGCTCGACTTGGCTGGGCTGTATGAGGGTGGAAGCAGCATCCAGACTGTCCGCATGCACCCTGGCGTCATCGAAGATCGTGAAGGTGGGCATCGGCCACACGGTCCGTTGTGCTGAGAAGGGGACGATGCCCACGGCGACATTCTGGAGATCCATAACCCCAAGTAGGTGCCCGAGTTGCGCCGCCATGGTCTCGGCACTGCACAGGCGATACCGCAGTACGGACTCCTCCAGGACGAATGAGAACCGGCGTGCGCCGTTGCTCAGCACCGCGTTGCGCCTTATGCGGGCCGCCACGGCCTCACTCACGTCGTTGGGGGTGCCCCGGAAGTCCGCGATGGACGACAGAAGAGCAGCGGCGTAACCGGGCGTCTGGAGGAATCCGGGGACCACGTCGGAAACGTAGACCCGGAACGCTTTGGTTTGTTGGTATAGATCGCCTGTGGACTCTTGCAGGCGACGGAGACCGCCCCGCTGGAGTGCTCTCCACTGCACATGAGCATTGGCGGACTGTCTGTTTGCCGCGATCAGGTCAGGGGTCTGATCCTCTGCGGAGCAGGCTCGGCACCACGCTTTGATGTCCGCGTCGGATGGTGGGGTCTTGGCGTTCTCGATTCTGGACGACTTCGACTCGGACCAGCCGCACCTGACAGCCAGCTCCCGCCCGCTGATCCCTGCATCCTTCCGGATCTCGCCCAGGCGCCCGGCAAGGTCTTCGCGAGCCTTCTGCACGCTGGATGAGGGGTGTGGGGGCATGGAGCCGGCCTTCGTCAGATCTCGTACAGGTGGTGCGGGATCGCTCGCTCCCAGACCGCCTCGAAGGCGTGGGAGCACAGCTTCATGGCTTCCGGGTCGGCCGTGATCTCGTCTTCCACCACCACGCCGTCACCCGAGAAGTGGTGCACTCGGAGAAGCGCACCGTCGAACAGCCAGAAGTCGTTCCCCGGCAGGGGGATGCTCGTGGCCCGTCGCCGTGGCAGCCACCGGACATCCTCGCCCGCAGTGACGTTGGCGTGGGTGACGTAGTGCTCCCAGCGGATGTATTCCGATACGGGCTCGGAGACCACCCGGGCGCGGCGGATCGCCACGCCCCGGGCCACGGTGTCCGTGATCAACTGGTCATAGGGGTGCCACCAGGATTCCCGGTCCTCCCAATTGATCCGCTCACCCCGCTTCCATGCCTCGAACCGGTCGGTCGAGGCGTAGGAGTCGCGCAGCTCCAGGTGGACGGCGGAGCGCTCGCACTGGCCGAGCAGCTCAGCGAAGCTGGGCACGTTCGACGGCATCACATGCCTCCCTGATCACCGGGATCAACCGGGCCGGAATCCTGACGATGGCTTCGCTGTCGGGTACCGGACCGTTCGCGGGGCTGCTCCCCTCGCACTCCGCCTGAGTCTCGGGGGTCGGCTTCCATCTGGGGATTCGCTGGGCTCTTGGTCACGTGGTCGGTCACGCCACCGCCCAGAAATGCAAAAAACCCCAGATGAACTGGGGTCCCTGCTGGTGTCCGAGGGGGGACTTGAACCCCCACGCCCGATAAAGGGCACTAGCACCTCAAGCTAGCGCGTCTGCCATTCCGCCACCCGGACCGGTGGTCGGCCCCGGTTTCCCGCGGCGACATGGACAACAATAGCAAAGGATCGGCGGGGCTCCGACCACTTATCCGGGCGGTGGTGGTCCGCCACGCCGGGCTGACCTGCGGGCATGCCCGAACGGGGGCTGGCGGGACGGTGCGTCTCGCCGGAGTCCGGGGGGCGGATGTGGGGATCCGGGTGGACAGCGGTGGGCGATGGGCGGTCGGATGGCCGGGCACACGTCCGGGGGGAGCCGCGCATGGAAACCGAGCACCGCGTCAGCACGCTGGAGCTGTTCTTCGACCTCGTCTTCGTCTTCACCATCACGCAGTTGACGGTGCTGCTGGCGGACGACCTGACCCTGCGGGGCGCCGGGCAGGTCCTGCTCATCTTCACCGTGCTGTTCTGGATGTACGGGGGCTACGCGCACCTGACCAACCAGGTGCCGCCCGACCGCACCGTGCGGCGCGTGCTCCTGATGCTGGCCATGGGCGCGTTCATGGTGTGCGCGCTGGCCGTGCCCACCGCCTTCGGCGCGGGCGGTGTCGCCTTCGGCCTGGGCTACCTGCTGGTCGTCCTGGTGCACGGCGCGCTGTTCACGCAGGCGCACGGCCGCGGGGTGCTGTGGTTCGCGCTGCCCAACGTGCTGTGCGCGCTGGCGGTGACGGCCGCCGGGTTCTTCGAGGGGCTGCCGGCCTGGGGGCTGTGGCTGCTGGCGCTGCTGCTCCAGTTCGTGACGCCGCTGGTCGTGCAGCGGGTCGCGGCGAGCGGGGCCGCGGCGGAGCCGGAGGTGCCCGAGCGGACCGTCGGCGACCAGCTCGGCGGGATGAACGCCGCGCACCTGGTGGAACGGCACGGCCTGCTGCTGATCATCGTCTTCGGCGAGTCCGTGATCGCGATCGGCATCGGGGTGGGGTCGCTGCCGCTGTCCGCCGGTATCGCGGGCGGTACGTTCCTCGCTCTCGCGATCGCGTCGGCGATGTGGTGGATGTACTTCGTGCGCGACGAGGGCCGGGCGGAGGAGGTCTTCGCGCAGATGCCGCCGGACCGGCGTTTCAAGCTCGCGATGGCGGCGTACTACTACGCCTTCCTGCCCGTGCTGCTGGGCATCGCCGTCTTCGCGGCCGGGGTGAAGAAGACGATCGGGCACCTCGGGGAGCACCTGCACACCGGTCCGGCGGTCGCGCTGGCCGGCGGGGTGGCCCTGTACCTGGCCGGGAACCTCGCCTTCCGTGCGGCGCTCGGCATCGGCCCGGGCCGCTACCGCGCCACGGCCCTGGTCCTCGCGCTCGCCACGGTGCCCGTCGGGACCCGGTGGACGGGAGCGGGCCAGCTGGTGGCCCTGGCAATCGTCCTGGTCGGTGCGGTGATCGCCGAGGGCGCCCGCTCCCCCGCCGCGGGGGCGCCGCGGGGAGCGGACGCGGAAGGCGTCACGGGCAGCTGATGACCTGGCCCGCGTAGGAGAGGTTGCCGCCGAAGCCGAAGAGCAGGACCGGGGCACCGGAGGGGACCTCGCCGCGCTGGACCAGCTTCGACAGGGCCATCGGGATGCTCGCCGCCGAGGTGTTGCCGGAGTCCACGACATCGCGGGCGACCACGGCGTTGACCGCGCCGATCCGGGCGGCGAGCGGCTCGATGATGCGCAGGTTCGCCTGGTGGAGGACGACCGCGGCCAGGTCCTCGGGCGCGATACCCGCCTTCTCGCACACCTTGCGGGCGAGCGGCGGGAGCTGGCTGGTGGTCCAGCGGTAGACGGACTGGCCCTCCTGGGCGAAGACCGGCGGCGAGCCCTCGATGCGGACCGCGTTGCCCATCTCCGGGACCGAACCCCACAGCACCGGGCCGATGCCGGGCTCGTCGCAGGCCTCGACGACGGCCGCGCCGGCTCCGTCGCCGGTGAGGACGCAGGTGGTGCGGTCGGTCCAGTCGGTGATCTCGGTCATCTTGTCGGCGCCGATGACCAGCGCACGGGTGGCGGAGCCGGCCCGGATGGCGTGGTCGGCGGTGGCCAGGGCGTGGGTGAAGCCCGAGCAGACGACGTTGATGTCCATGACGGCGGGGCTGCCGCCCATGCCCAGCTTCGCGGCGACGCGCGCGGCCATGTTGGGCGAACGGTCGATCGCCGTGGAGGTGGCGACCAGGACGAGGTCGATGTCGTCCGGGGTCAGGCCGGCTCCGGCCAGGGCCTTACCGGCCGCGTGGAAGGCCAGCTCGTCGACCGGCTCGTCCGGGCCGGCCATGTGGCGGGTACGGATGCCGACGCGGGAGCGGATCCACTCGTCGGTGGTGTCGACCATGGCCGCGAGGTCCTCGTTGGTGAGCACTTTCGCGGGCTGGTAGTGCCCTAGCGCCACCACGCGTGAACCGGTCATGGGCGGGGTCCCCCCTCGTAGGCAAGTCAGGATCACCCAGCTTCGCCTGCTACCGATGGGTACATATGCGTGTGACCCAACAGGATTCCGGCCCTTGATTTTGGAGCTTCCCGAGGAGCTCCCTGCCCGGGACCAGGTCGGATCCGGAACCGGGAGAATGAGTACGTCGGGCATCGGCGAGAAACAGAAGGGGTGGGCTGATCACCATGGGACGGGTCACCGAGCGCCGTCGCGTCGTCCGGATCCGGAACGGCGGGGCGGGTGTCCGCCCGGACACACTGGTGGCCGAGGAGCCGCTGGAGATACGCCTGAACGGCAGACCGCTGGCCATCACCATGCGGACGCCGGGCGACGACTTCGCCCTGGCGGTGGGCTTCCTGGTGAGCGAGGGCGTGCTCGCCGACGCGTCGGACGTGCAGGCGGTCACGTACTGCGAGGGGGCGACGACGGACGGCTCCAACACCTACAACGTGGTGAACGTGCAGCTGGCCGCCGGGGTCCCGGTGCCGGACATCACCCTGGAGCGGAACGTCTACACCACCTCGTCCTGCGGCCTGTGCGGGAAGGCCAGCCTCGACGCGGTCCGCACGGCGACCCGCTTCCCGGGGATCGCCGGCGATCCGGTACGCGTGCCGGTGGAGGTCCTGACCGGGCTCCCGGAGCGGCTGCGGGCGGCCCAGAAGGTCTTCGACCGTACGGGCGGCCTGCACGCGGCGGGGCTGTTCACGGCCGAGGGCGAACTGCTCGACCTGCGGGAGGACGTGGGCCGGCACAACGCCGTGGACAAGATTGTCGGCCGGGCGCTGCAGGCGGGACGGCTCCCGCTGGCGGGCGCGGTGCTGCTGGTGTCGGGCCGGGCGTCCTTCGAGCTCGCGCAGAAGGCCGTGATGGCGGGGATCCCGGTGCTGGCGGCGGTCTCCGCGCCGTCCTCGCTGGCGGTGGACCTGGCGCTGGAGTCGGGCATGACCCTGGTCGGTTTCCTGCGGGGCCCGGACATGAACGTCTACGCGGGTGAGGAGCGGATCATCCTGTAGGGACGCGCCGGAACCGCTCCGCGGCGCTGCCGTCGCGACTGAGGAAGGTGGCCCACACCTCGTCGCCGGCTGCCCCCTCCCTGCCGGTGCCGTGGAACAGGAACCAGTCGTTGCACTCCTGCACCGCGGGCGTACCCTCGGGGCTGAACTCGACCCGGATGCCCGGGTCCTCGTCCGGGAGGTGCCCGAGGGTCCATCGGCCATCGCCGGTGAACACTCCAAGCTTCTCGCCCCGTGCGCACTTCCAGCCCGAGGCGTCCGAGAGGCGGGCCCGGCCGTCGGGCGTCACCTCAAGCCGGGCTCCGCGGTCGCCTTGCCAGGTCCCGATGACGTCCGCCTCCGTCAGCGCCGGGGAGGACCTGTCGCCCAACAGGCCGAAGGCCAGGGCCGACAGCAACAGCACGCCGAGCACTATGGTCACCGTCCGGGCGAGGTTGTGGTCGCGCACGTCAGCGTCCCCTGCGGGAGCGGCGGCCGCCGTCGGCCGCCGGCTTCGGGGCCGGCGGGTCGATGCGGTGGAGGTCCAGGGTGGCCGGGAGCGGGGTGATGCCCGGCCCGCCGGATTCGGCCCAGGCGATGATCTCGTCGGTGGCGGTGTCGTCGAGGGCCCAGCCGAACCACACCGCGCGGGCGCCGCGGCGGCGGGCTTCGGTGGTGGGCTGGACCACGATGACGTTGGCCTGGGCACAGGGGCCGAGGCAGTCGCTCGTACGGACGGCCAGGCGGCCCTGGGAGGCGGCGGCGGCCTCGCGCAGCCGGGCGAGCTGGCCGGCGTGGTCGGAGCCGGGGTTCTTGCGGGGGTCGCCGCAGCAGCAGCCGCGGCAGACCACCAGGGTGCAGGGGCGTTGGGCGTGGGCACCGAGCGGGCGTATCCAGGTCACCACAGCACGTTACCGGGCCCGGGGATCTTGCCGATCAGGCCGCACGGGAGACCTCCGCCACACGGTCGGCGGGGAGTTCGGGCCGCGGGTCCCGGGCGCGGCGCCGGGCGAGGACCGCGCAGACCGTCAGCTGCATCTGGTGGAAGAGCATCAGCGGGAGCACGGCGAGGCCGGCCTGGGCCCCGAACAGGACGCCGGCCATGGGGAGTCCGGCGGCCAGGCTCTTCTTGGACCCGGCGAACTGGATGGCGATGCGGTCCTCGCGGCCGAAGCCGAGGCGCGCCGCGCCGTACCAGGTGACGAGGAGCATGACGGTGAGGAGCACGGCTTCCACGAGCATCAGCGCGCCCAGGCGCAGGGGGCTCACCTGCTGCCAGATGCCGGCGGCCATGCCCGCGCTGAAGGCCGTGTAGACGACCAGCAGGATCGAGCCGCGGTCGACGTACCCGAGGGTCTTCCTGTGGCGGGTGAGGAAGCCGCCGACCCAGCGGCGCAGGGCCTGGCCCAGGAGGAAGGGCAGCAGGAGCTGGAGGGTGATCTTGAGGATGGCGTCGGCGGAGAAGCCGCCCGTGCGGCCGCCGAGCAGGACCGCCGCGAGCAGGGGGGTGAGCACGATGCCGGCCAGGCTGGAGAAGGACCCTGCGCAGATCGCGGCGGGGACGTTGCCTCGGGCGACCGAGGTGAAGGCGATCGAGGACTGGACGGTCGAGGGCACCAGGCAGAGGAAGAGCAGTCCGCTCTGGAGCGGGGGCGGCAGGAGGCCGGGGGCGAGGGCGCGCAGGGCCAGGCCGAGCACCGGGAAGAGCAGGAAGGTGCAGGTGAGCACGGTGAGGTGGAGCCGCCAGTGGCGCAGCCCGTCGAGTGCCTCGCGGGCGGAGAGCCGGGCACCGTAGAGGAAGAAGAGCAGGGCCACGGCGGCGGTGGAGGCGGCGCCGGCGGCCTTGGCGGCCACGCCGGTGGCGGGGAGCAGGGCGGCGAGGCCGACGGTGCCGAGCAGGGCCAGGACGTACGGGTCCACGGGGAGCCGGGCGGGGAGGTGCGGGCGGCGCATGCGCAGGGTGCTCACTTGCTGTCGGGTCGGGCGGGACCGGATGCTCTTCGTCCCCTTCTCGGTGCCCCTCCATGGTCGGCGCGCGCCGGCGATCGGGAAACTCGTACACCGCTCTGACTGTCATCACGGATCGAGATGAGCCGCCTACGATGGGGGCATGTACGACCCGGTCCAGTTGCGGACGTTCCTCACGGTGGCCCAGACGCTGAGCTTCACGCAGGCCGCGGGACGTCTCGGCGTACGGCAGTCCACCGTGAGCCAGCACGTGCGGCGGCTGGAGGAGGTGACGGGGCGGCCACTGTTCCTGCGGGACACGCACAGCGTGGAGCTGACGGAGGACGGCGAGGCGATGCTCGGCTTCGCACGGACGATCCTGGAGGCGCACGAGCGGGCGGCGGCCTTCTTCACGGGTACGCGGCTGCGGGGGCGGCTGCGGTTCGGTGCGTCGGAGGACTTCGTACTGTCGCGGCTGCCGGAGATCCTGGAGGGGTTCCGGCACGAGCACCCCGAGGTGGACCTGGAGCTGTCGGTGGAGCTGTCGGGCACGCTGCACGAGCGGCTGGACGCGGGGCGCCTGGACCTGGTGCTGGCGAAGCGGCGGGGTCCGGGGGACGAGCGGGGCCGGCTGGTCTGGCGGGACAGGATGGTGTGGATCGGCGCGGAGGGGCTGCGGGTGGATCCCGAGCGCCCGGTTCCGCTGATCGTCTTCCCGCCGCCCGGGATCACCCGGGCACGGGCCCTGGAGGTGCTCGAACGGGAGGGCCGGGCGTGGCGGATCGCGTGCACGAGCGGCAGCCTGAGCGGGCTGGTCGCGGCGGCCCGGGCCGGGCTGGGCGTGATGGCGCACACGCGGGGGCTGATCCCGCCCGGGTTGGTGCGGGTCGGGGGGCTGCCCGAGCTGGGGCCCGTGGAGTTCGCGCTGCTGCGCGGGCCGCGTGCGTCGCCCGCGGCCGAGGCGCTGGTGGCGGCGGTCCTCTCGGGTGCGGACCGGCTCACCCGCTCCGGCTGACCGCCGCGCACCGTCGACCGCGCGGCGGACCGCCCGGATCGAGGCCGCCCGTCGGGGCGCCCGTCGGACCGCCTGGCTCGTCGGTCCGGCGCCACGGTCCGGCCCATCGGTCCGGCGACTCGGTCCGGCGCCCGGCGCACGGGGGGTGGCCAGGGGGCGCACGGCGACCGGCCCGCGCCCTGCGAGCCGCACGTCAGCGGCGTGAACGGCGTGATCACTGGGGAGGTCTTGTGGAGGTGTCCGAACGCCCATCAACCCCCCTTGACACTGAGGTACGTTCACCGCGGCGCGCGGAGAGGAGCGGGGCCTTGCGTGAGATCACCGTCCCACCGGTCGTCACGGGCGCGCCCGTCGGCGGGCTGGCCGACGTCGTCTTCCAGCACGCCCGGGAGGAACCGGACCGGGTGGTCCTCGGCCGGAAGACCGAGGGGGTCTGGCGGGACGTGACGTCCGGCGAGCTGGCGGCCGAGGTGCTGGCGCTCGCCAGGGGACTGCTGGCCCAGGGGGTGCGCTTCGGCGACCGGGTGGCCGTCATGTCCCGTACCCGCTACGAGTTCACGCTGTTCGACTTCGCCCTGTGGGCGATCGGCGCGCAGCCCGTCCCCGTCTATCCGACGTCGTCCACCGAGCAGGTGCACTGGATCCTCCACGACACCGCCTGCACGGCCTGCGTCGTGGAGAACGAGGACCAGGCCATGACGGTGGGCTCGGTCATCGACCGGCTCCCCCACCTGAGACTGCTGTGGCAGCTGGACGCCGGGGCGGTGGACGACCTCGTCGCGGCCGGCCGCTCGGTCGCCGAGGACGTCGTGCACCGCCACCGCGGCGCGGTGACGCCCGACGCGACGGCCACCGTCATCTACACCTCGGGGACCACCGGCCCGCCCAAGGGGTGCGTGCTCACGCACGCCAATTTCATGTACGAGACGGACACCCTGGTGGCCCGCTGGGAGTCCGTGTTCCAGGGCCGGCAGGGCGAGCTGCCGTCAACCCTGCTGTTCCTTCCGCTGGCCCATGCCTTCGGGCGGATGGTGGAGGTGGCCGCGGTCCGGGCGCGGGTCAAGCTCGGGCACCAGCCGGTGCTGGCGGCGGCCGAGCTGATGCCGGACCTCGCGGCGTTCCGGCCGACCTTCGTGCTCGGTGTCCCGTACGTCTTCGAGAAGGTCTTCGCGGCGGCCCGCCGCAAGGCGGAGGCGGAGGGCCGCACGGGACCCTTCGACCGGGCCGTGGAGACGGCCGTGCGGTATGCGGAGGCGCGCGAGCGGAAGGCGTTCGGCACCGGTCCGGGCCCCTCGGCGACGCTGCGGATGGAGCACCAGCTCTTCGAGAAGCTCGTCTACGGCAAGGTCCGCGAGGCGCTGGGCGGCCGGGTGCGGTACGCCATGTCGGGCGGGTCGGCGATGTCCCGCCGTCTCGGGCTGTTCTTCGACGGCGCCGGGATCAGGGTGTTCGAGGGGTACGGGCTGACCGAGTCCTGCGCCGCGGCCACCGCGAACCCTCCGGGGGCGACGAAGTACGGCACGGTGGGCCGGCCGATCCCGGGCAGCACGGTGCACATCGCGGACGACGGGGAGGTCTGGCTGCACGGCGGGCACATCTTCTCCGGGTACCTGGGCGACCCGCGTGCCACGGAGGCGGTGCTGCGCGACGGCTGGCTGGCGACCGGGGACCTGGGGCGGCTGGACGAGGACGGCTACCTGGTCATCACCGGGCGCAAGAAGGACATCCTGGTGACGTCCAACGGCAAGAGCGTCGCCCCGGCGGCGCTGGAGGAGCGGGTCCGGTCGCATCCGCTGGTGGCGCAGTGCGTGCTGGTGGGCAACGACCGGCCGTACATCGCGGCGCTGCTCACCCTGGACACCGAGGGGATAGCGCACTGGCTGTCGATGCGCGGCAGACCGCAGATGCCGGCCGCGGACCTCGTGAGCGATCCGGAGCTGACGGCGGAGGTCCGCCGGGCGGTGGTGGCCGCGAACACCCTGGTGTCACAGGCGGAGGCGATCCGCACCTTCCGGGTGCTGGCCGAGCAGTTCACCGAGGAGCGGGGGCTGCTGACCCCTTCGCTGAAGCTCAAGCGCCGGGCGATCGAGAAGGCGTACGCGAAGGAGGTCGCCGAGCTCTACCGGAGGTGATCCCGGGGGGCCGGAGCCGGGGAGCCGGCAGCCGGAGACCGGCATCCGGGAGCCCGGGTCGCCGCCGGATCGCTGCCCGTGGCCGGCGGGGAGGTACGGATCCGCGGGCGGGACGCCACCGCCGACGGGCCCGTCCGGCGGGCACGCGCCGGGGTGCTGCTCGCCCCCGAGGGCCGGGGGATCTTCCCGTCGCTCACGATCGAGGAGAACCTGGCCCTGTACCTGCCGGGGGCCGCTGCCCGGGCCGCCGTCTACGACCGCTTCCCGCGGCTCGCGGAACGCCGCGGGGTGCCGGCGGGCGCCCTGTCCGGCGGTGAGCAGCAGCTGCTCGCGCTGGCCCCGCTGCTGCAGCGGCCGCCCGAGGTGCTGATCGCGGACGAGCCCTCACTCGGGCTGGCTCCGCGCGTCGCGGAGGAGGTGTACGCGCTGCTCACCGAGTTCCGCGATGCCGGGACCGTACTGCTCCCGGTGGAGGAGAAGGCCGCGGGGATCCTGGGCGTCGCCGACACCGTGGCCTACCTCTCCCGGGGCCGGGTGGCCTGGTGCGGTCCCCGGGGCGAGGTCGAGGCCGACCGGCTCACCGAGGCCTATCTGGGGACGGGGACATGAGCGGCTACGTGCTCCACGCGGGCGGTGTCGGCGTGCGGTTCGGCGGCGTCAGGGCGCTCAGCGGGGTGGACCTCGGGGTCGGGGCGGGCGAGGTGTGCGGGCTGATCGGACCCAACGGGGCCGGGAAGACCACGCTGTTCGACGTCCTGTCGGGGATCCGCCGGCCCGACCGGGGGCGGGTCCTGCTGGACGGGACGGACATCACGCGCCGTTCCCCCGTGTGGCGGGCCCGGAACGGGATGCGCCGGACGTTCCAGCGCCGGCAGTTGTTCGGGCAGCTCAGCGTGGCCGACAACGTGCTGGTGGCGCAGGAGTGGCGGGGCGGCGGGGGCGGTCCGGCCGCCGACCTCCTTGCCCTCCCGGCCCGGCGGGCCCGGGAGCAGGCCCGCCGGGTGCGCGGCGAGCGGGTGCTGGCCGACTGCGGCATCGGCGCGCTGAGCACCTCGTACGCCGGCGGGCTGCCCGTCGGGCAGGCACGGATGGTCGAGCTGGCGCGCGCGGTGGCCGACCCGCCACGGGTGCTGCTGCTGGACGAACCGGCCTCCGGGATGTCGGCGCCCGAGCGTGAGCGGCTCGCGGCGGTGGTGCGGCGGCTGGCGGCCGAGGAGGGCTGTGCGGTGCTGCTGGTCGAGCACGACGTGGCCTTCGTGATGGACCTCTGCACACGGGTCGTCGTACTGGACCTCGGCACGGTGCTGGCCGAGGGCACCCCGGCCGAGGTACGGGCGGACCCGCTGGTGAGGGAGGCGTACCTGGGGGCCGGGTGAGCCGGGCGGCCACGGACGGGGCCGGGGAGTCACCCGGACGGCCCCGCCGGCCGGGTGGGTGGCGGGAATACGTCGCACGGGGGGCCGGTTGTCGCCCCTCGTACGACGCTGTACCACCGCGCAGCAACGCGCCGACGTGAGGGAACGACCCGACGTGAACCAGGTCCCGGCCATCAGGCTCAACAACGGCACGCTCATGCCCCAGCTCGGTTTCGGCGTCTGGCAGGTGCCGGACGCGGAGGCGGAGCACGCCGTGGGGACCGCCCTGGAGGCCGGATACCGCAGCATCGACACGGCCGCGATCTACGGCAACGAGAAGGGCACCGGCAAGGCCGTCGCGGCCTCCGGGCTGCCGCGGGGCGAGCTGTTCGTCACCACCAAGCTGTGGAACGGCCCGAAGCAGACGTGGGGCCGCGACGCGGTGCTGCGCGCCTTCGACGACTCCCTCACCAAGCTGGGTCTCGACCACGTCGACCTGTACCTGATCCACTGGCCGCGCCCGATGCGCGACGACTTCGTCGCCATCTGGAAGACCTTCGAGGAGATCGCGGCGAGCGGCCGCGCCAAGGCCGTCGGCGTGTCGAACTTCCGCACCGAGGACCTGGACCGGATCGCCGCCGAGAGCGCCCTGGTGCCGGCCGTGAACCAGGTGGAGCTGCACCCGCTGCACCCGCAGGCCGCGCTGCGCGCCGAGCACACCGCGCGCGGGATCGTCACCGAGGCCTGGTCCCCGCTCGGCCAGGGCAAGGAACTCCTGTCGCTGCCGGCCGTCACCGAGATCGCCGCCGCGCACGGCCGCAGCGCCGCGCAGGTGGTGCTGCGCTGGCACCTCCAGCACGGGACCGTCGTGATCCCCAAGTCCGTGACCCCCGCCCGGATCCGGGAGAACCTGGACGTCTTCGGCTTCGGGCTGGACGCCGCCGAGATGGCCGCCCTGGACGCTCTGGGCGCCGGCGCGGCGGGCCGCCGGATCGGCCCGGACCCGGCCGAATTCGACGTGTGAGGGCGGCCGGGTTGAACCTTCTCGAAGGGACCTACCGGATCCGCAACGTGGACAGCGGGCTGGTGCTCCAGCTGGAGGGCGCCTCCCGGGTGCGGCTCGGCCCGGACGGGCCGCCCGCCCCGACGGCCGCCCGCCGCTGGCTGATCGCGCCGGTGCACAGCGGCGGCGGGATCTTCCACGTGGTGAGCGAGGACAACGAGCGGCGTCTGGACGTGGCGAACGCGTCGACGGAGAGCGGCGCCCGGGTGCAGGTGTGGCGGGCCAACGCGTTCGGCGCGCAGGAGTGGATCGTCGAGGAGCACCTCGACGATCCCGGAGTGGTGTCTCTGATCGCCTGTATCAGCGGCCTGCTCCTGGAGGCCGACGGGGAGGGCCGGGTCCGGCAGGGCGAGGACACCGACTCCCCCTCCCAGTGGTGGCGGCTGGAACCGGCGTAGCACCCGGCCCGGCCCCGGCCCCGCGCGTCACACCCGTACGAAGCTCCGCAGGCGGTACGTCGGCTCCGGGCGCGGGGTGTCCTGGTCGGGCAGCAGTTCCAGCCGGGCGGCCAGCTCCGGCGCGGTGATGCCGCGCGGGACGATGCGTGAGGCGTACCGTCCGGCGAGCAGCGCCGCCGCGGAGCCGCGCGGGGTGCGGCCCTGGCCGTGGCCGGTGAAGTGCGCCTCGCCGCCGGGGCGCAGGCCCGCCCGGGCCGCGTGCGCCTCGACCTCCCCGGAGGCGTCCGAGGGGGTCGGGGTCAGGTGCGCGGCGAACACGGCGTCGATGTCGCTGCCGACGTCGTGCGCGGAGTCCTTGTCCACGGTGGCGACGAGGACCCCGCCGGGCCGCAGCACCCTGGCCGCCTCGGCGAGCACCGCGGGCACCAGTCCCGGCTCCCGCAGCAGGTGCAGCAGCCACACCGCGCTCACCGCGTCCAGGGAGCCCGAGCGCACCGGCAGCCGTGCGGCGTCGGCGAGGGCCACCGGGACGCCGCGGCGCAGCGCCGCACCGGCCATGCCGTGGGAGGCGTCGGCGCCCAGGACGCGCAGTCCGGGGCGGGTGAGGCGGGAGGTGACGATGCCCGTGCCGCAACCGAGGTCGAGGAGGGTGCCGACCTCGGCCGGAAGGAGGCTGAGGACGGCCGCGGCGGCGGCCTCGGCGCGGGGGGTGCCGCCACGGGTGGCGTCGTAGAACGCGGCTTCCGTGTCGTAGTCGAGCAGGGGTTTCGCGGTCGTTATCGGGGTGGTCATCAGCTCGCCCCGTGGGCGGGGGCGAGGGACTCGACGCGCTCGGCGAGGGCGAAGTCGTTCTCCGTGACCACGCCTCCGGCGTCGTGGCTGTTCACGGAGAGCCGCACCGTGTTGTAGCCGAGCGTCAGATCGGAGTGGTGGTTCAACTCCTGCTGGACGGAGGCGATGTGGGCGACCAGGGCGCTCGCCGCGAAATGCGTGCCCAGTCGGTAGGTACGGATGATGCGGTCGTCCTCGAAGGACCAGCCGGGGAGTTCCCGCAACCGGTCCTCGATCTCCTTCTGCGACAGCGGTTCACTCGGCATGCACCGGCTCCCTTTCCCGTGACGTGTAGTCAAGGTTTCCACAGCGCACGCCGGATCGAACCTTTCGCGCCATAGTGCGCTCGGGTACTTCTGCATCTTCCGCCTCCGGCGCCCACCCCCTAGGCTCCTGCGCCGACGTGACTGTTACCAGCGGTAACGAGGGGGCATTCGCCATGGCCGGCTCCGGGAGTTCCAGGCGTACGTTCATCGCGGGCACGGGCGCGGCGGCCCTGTCGGCCCAGGCCGCGGCGGTTCTGGGGGCTCCGCCCGCGGTCGCCGGGTCCGCCCCGGCACCGGCCGCACCGGCCGCGCCGCCCCCGCCGAACGGCCGGCGCGTCGCCGTGCTCGGCGGTGGGGTGGCGGGCCTGACCGCGGCCCACGAACTCGCCGAGCGCGGCTATGCCGTCACCGTCTACGAGCGCCGGGCACTCGGGGGCAAGGCGCGCAGCATGGACGTGCCGGGCAGCGCCCGCGGCGGCCGCAGGGCACTGCCGGCGGAGCACGGCTTCCGCTTCATCCCCGGCATCTACCACAACCTGCCCGACACCATGCGCCGCATCCCCTTCGCGGGCAACGCAGGCGGCGTGTGGGACAACCTGGTGGCCCCGCCCGAGATGATGTTCGCCCGCGCCGGGGGCCGCGAGGACCTGCGCGGCCCCATTCCCTGGCCCGGGCACTCCCCCGCCGCCCTGACCCCCGACGAGGTGCGGCGCGCCCTGTCCGGCATGCTGCAGACCCTGTTCCGGCTGCCGCTGCACGAGACGGCGTACTTCGTCGACCGCGTGCTCGTCTTCCTGACCAGCTGCGACGAGCGGCGGACCGAGGTCTGGGAGCACACGCCGTGGTGGGAGTTCACCCGGGCCGGCCGGATGTCGCACGAGTACCAGCGCATCCTGGCCGTCGGCGTCACCCGCAACATCGTGGCGACCAAGGCGGAAGAGGCCTCCACCCGCACGGTCGGCACCCTGGGCGAGGCCTTCGTCTTCAACCTGCTCGGCCGCGGGGCGGACGGCCCGCCGGACCGGATCCTCAACCTGCCGACCAACGAAGCGTGGATCGGCCCCTGGGAGACCCATCTGCGTGCCCTCGGAGTGGAGTTCAGGATCGGCTGGACGGTACGGGAGGTGCGGTACGGAGGCGGCCGGGTCAGCGGGGTGGCGGTCGAGGGCCCGGACGGCGACCGGCACACCGTGACCGCCGACCACTACGTCAGCGCCCTGCCCGTCGAACACGCCCGCCGCACCTGGAGCGCGGGGCTGCGGGCCGCCGACCCGATGCTGGGGCGCTGCGACAGGCTCCGGACCGACTGGATGACCGGCATCCAGTTCTACCTCACCGAACGGGCCCCGCTGGTGCACGGCCACCTCAACTGCATCGACTCGCCCTGGTCCCTGACCGCGATCCAGCAGGCGGAGCACTGGCCGTCGCGGGACTTCCCCGCCGACTACGGCGACGGGGCGGCGGTCGACTGCCTGTCGGTGGACATCTCCGAGTGGGACAGACCCGGGATCCTGTACGGGAAGACGGCCAAGCAGTGCACCCGCGACGAGGTGGCGCGCGAGGTGTGGGCGCAGCTGAAGGCCGCGCTCAACGACACCGGGAGGACCGTGCTGTCGGACTCGAAGCTGCACTCGTGGTTCCTGGACCCCGGGGTGGACGGGCTCGGCACCCCGCACCCCACCAACCAGGACGAACTGCTGATCCACCCGGTCGGCACCCTCCCCAACCGGCCGAGCGCCGGCACGCGCGTCCCGAACTTCTTCCTCAGCGGGGACTACGTCGCCGTCGACATCGACCTGGCGACGATGGAGGGCGCCAACGCCTCGGCCCGCGCGGCCGTCAACAGCCTCCTGGACCGCGACGGTTCGGCGGCGCCGCGGTGCACCGTCCGCCCGCTGTACCGGGCTCCGGAGATGGAGTCCGCCAAGCGGCACGATCTGTGGCGGTACCGCCTGGGCCTGCGCAACGTCTTCGATGTCGGCTGATCGCGGCGGGGCTCCCCGGCCCGGCGGGCTCGGCTACCGTCGGGGCCATGACCACCTCCTCGCCCACGGTCGGCGCCCTGCTCCGCGCATGGCGGGAGCGGCGCGGCATCAGCCAGTTGGAGCTGGCGGGCCGCGCCGACTCCTCCTCCCGGCACATCAGCTTCGTCGAGACCGGGCGGTCCCGGCCGAGCGAGGAGATGGTGCTGCGGCTCGCAGACCGCCTCGACGTCCCCGTCCGGGAGCGCAACTCCCTTCTCCTGGCTGCGGGTTACGCCCCGCGCTACGGGCAGACCGCGCTGGACGACCCCTCGATGGAGACCCTGCGCGAGGGCATCGAACGGCTGCTGACCGGCTACGAGCCCTATCCGGCGCTGGTGGTGGACGCCACGTACGACGTCGTAGCCGCCAACCGGGGCATCGTGATGCTGCTCGACGGCCTGCCAGAGCACCTGCTGACGCCACCGCTGAACGCGATGCGGATCACCCTGCACCCCGAGGGCCTCGCCCCGAGGATCCGCAACCTCGCCCAGTGGCGGGGGCACCTGCTCGCCCAGATGGAACGCCAGATCGCGCTGGCCCGCTCCGAACCGCTCCGTGCGCTGTACGAGGAGGTCTCCTCCTACCCGGTGGCCGAACGCGCCGACGACGGCGAGCCGCGCGCACCGGTCGCGTCCATCGCGCTCCCGCTGGTCATCGAGCACGACGGCCACCTGCTGTCCTTCGTCTCCTCCATCGCGACCTTCAACACGCCGATGGACGTGACCGTCGCCGAGCTGGCCATCGAGACGATGCTCCCGGCCGACCCGGCGACGGTGAAGTACCTGCGCTCACTCGGCGGCTGAGCGCAGGGCGAGCTGCTGGAGCACGGCGAAGCCGGCGACGACGAGGGCCTGCGCCGGGATCCACACGGTCCCGGCGACGGTCGGCGAGAACCAGACGACGAGGGCCACCAGGCTGAGCGCGGCCCAGGCGTAGTTGGTCTCGACGACGGCCTTCACGGCGAGCACCGGGGGCCGGCGGCGCGAGGCCAGCGCGCCGACGGCGGCGCCGTAGAGCACGAGCAGGACGCCGAGGGCCAGGAGGAGCTCCTGACCGACCCCGAGCAGCCGCCCCAGCGGGGCGGAGAAGGCGACGTAGGCGAGGCCGTTGCCGGTGGTGACGACGGAGTCGAGGGCGAGGAAGCGGCGCAGCGCGAGCTGCGGGACGGCGGTACGGGCGAAACCGGAGAGCAGGGTCGCGGACATGGGGAATCAGCCTCCGTCGAGGTCGAACGGCCAGGTGGGGGCCGGGCCCCGGAACCGAGTGCGCGGACCCGGAACCCGACGCCCCCACTGTGCCGCGCTCCCTCGCGGGGGGTCGATTACCTGCGAGGTCATGCCAACGGTTTTTGAGGCGGGCGGCAGGAAACATTGGGGTTCCCGTGGTTCGGCCGGAGGTGGGGGGCTAGGCTTCACGCAGCCCGATCCACTCGAACGCCTTGTCGACATATGGAGATTCCGCAGGTGCGAGCCGCCGATCGACCCGACCTCGCCGCGATCTGGCGCCGCGTCGGGGCACTCGCGGAGCGGTGCGGCCGGGATCCCGGCGAGGTGCTGGCGGTGGGGCGGCTGAGTCATCTGTCCGGCGTCGATCCCCGGCGCGTCCCCCGCGTGGTAGCGGGCACGGCCGCCGAAGTGCCGCTGGAGCAGCGCGTGCACCAGCGGTTCCGGCTGCTGCGCGCGACCCGCCGCGACACACACGGCCGGGAACGGCCGCTCGCCGCCATCGCCCACGACTTCGGCGCCCCCGGCGCCTCCCTGGGCCCGCTCAACGCGGGCACCGGGCTGCCGCGGATGGGTCACGCGGCCGGCGTGCAGCGGTTCTTCGGCGTCTACGCGGGCTTCCTGCTGGCCGACTGCAAGAGCGCGGTGGAACGGGCCCTCGCCCTGTCCGCCACCACCGTCTCCGACGGCCGCGACGAGCTGGAGCATCTCTCGTACCTGACCGGCATCAGCCCCCAGGGCGTCCGGCAGACGCTCGACGGCCGGCCGCCCCGGCTCCCCCTGAAGGAGCAGGTGCACCAGCGGTTCGAGCACCTGCGGCGCACCCGGCCGCGGGAGGACGGCCAGGCCCACTCGCTGACGGCCATAGCCAGGTCCTTCGACGCGTCGGGGCAGTCGCTGACCCGCCTCGCCCAGGGCGAGGGCATGCCGAACCTCGCCGCGGCCGCCGGGATCCAGCGCTTCTACGGTGTCGACGGCGGTTTCCTGCTCGCCGACGACAGCGAGGCGCTCGCCACGGCACTCGCGCTGATCGAGGGCGAACTGGAGTGCGTGGAACGGGAACGGGAGAATCCGATGCTGGCCGTGCTGCGTGCGCACGATGTACGGAGCATCGTCACGCGGGCCGGCCGGCTGTCGCCCCAGGGCTGGAAGTCACTGGCCGACCACTTGGACGACCTCCTCGCGCGCGAGGGGCAGCTCGGAGTTCGGGGCACGAAGGGCGGGGCGCCGAACGAGGGCGCCGCCGCCGAGGGAGAAACACCATGAGGACCACACGGGCCATGCGCAAGCTGGGCTCCGAACTGCTGGAGGGCGCACGCCTGACGCCACCGGCCGACGTCGCGGAGATCATCGGGGCGCTGTGCGCCGCCTACTCCGCACGACGCGGCGGAGGTCCGCGCCGAGACCTTCGGACTGCACCTCGGCACCATCCTGCGCACCTACCTGCCGTCGCCCCGGGAGCAGCAGTTCCCCGAGGCGATCGAGCGCATCACGTCCTCACTCGGCTGGGGAAGCCCCGTGCCACGCCGTGACCAGCACCAGCCAGTCGCCGCATCCCTCACGCCGATGCCCTCAGCACGGCCCTGACAGAGAGCCCGCCACGATGAACCAGTCCTCCCCGCGCCGCCACGCCGTCGTCATAGGCGGCAGCCTGGCCGGCCTCCTCGCGGCCGCTGTCCTCGCCGAGCACGCCACGGTCACCGTCATCGACGCCGACCCGCTGCCCGAGGGACCGGCCCCGCGCCGCGGACTCCCGCAGGCCCGGCACACCCATCTGCTGTGGTCGGGCGGTGCCCGGGCGATCGAGCGGATCCTGCCCGGTATCACCGACGACTGGACGAAGGCCGGCGCCATCCGCCGCAGCCTGCCCACCGACCTGGTCACCAAGACCGCCCAGGGCTGGATCCCGCGCTGCGGCGAGAAGCAGTTCAACATCTCCTGCAGCCGCGACCTCCTCGACTCCGTGGTCCGCGCCCGCGTCACCGGTCTGCCCGGGGTAACCACCCTCACGCGGAGCCGGGTCCGGGGCCTGGAGGGCGCGGCGTCCCGGGTCACCGGCGTCCGCGTCGACACTCCCGAGGAGCAGGACCGGCTGGTGACCGCGGATCTCGTGGTCGACGCCAGCGGTCGCGGCTCACGGGCCCGGACGTGGCTGCAGGCGCTCGGCGTGAGCGGCATCCGGCAGGCCGAGGTCGACTCCGGTCTCGTCTACGCGACCCGGATCTTCGAGGCTCCCCCGGGCGCGCACGAGATGGGTTTCCCCATCGTCAACGTGCAGTCCGACCCCCGGGTGCCCGTGCCCGGGCAGACCGCCACGATCGTGCCCATCGAGAACGGCCGGTGGCAGGCCACCCTGTCCGGCACCCGCGGCGGCCAGCCCACCGGCGACCCCGACGCGTTCATCCCCTTCGCCAAGTCCGTCCGCGACCCGATCGTCGGCGAGCTCCTGGAGCACCGCAAGCCGCTCACGGACGTCGCCGTCACCCAGGGCACCGCCAACCGCCGGGTCTACTTCGAGAAGGCCGAGCTGCCCGACGGCTTCTTCGCCGTCGGCGACTCCGTGGCCACCTTCAACCCGCTGTACGGGCAGGGCATGACCGTCGCCGCCCAGGGTCTGCTCGCCGTACGCACCCTGCTGCGGGACAAGGGCCTCGCCCATCCCGGGATCGGCCGCGAGGCGCAGCGCGTCATCGCGCCCCAGGTCGCCACCGCCTGGGAGCTCGCCACCTCGCAGGACATCCTCTACCCGGGCGCCACCGGGATGAAGCCGCGCGCCGGCACCAACGTGCTCAACGGCTACGTCAACCGCCTGATGACGGGAGCCACGACGGACGAGGCGCTCACCGCCGCCCTGTTCAACGTCCTCACCATGAGCATCGAGCCCACCCACTGGCTGCGCCCGTCGGTGGTCTGGCACGTGATGCGCGCCTCCGACCGGGGCGCGCTGAAGGCGCCCCCGCTCACCGCCGCCGAGCGGGCGGTCGCGGGGCTCGGCCCGACACCCGGCACGCACGGCGGGAGCGACTCCCGCTCCGGCTCCGGCGGCAGCACCGGCTCCGGCAGCGGCTCCGGGGGCAGCACCGGCACCGCCGCCCCCACCGGCCCGGCGACCGATCCGGTCGGCCCGGCCGACCCCGTCGGACAGGCCCGATGAGCGGCGGGCGGGACCCCGCCCCGGTGGTGGCCTGAGAAACGCGCGGCGCCCCGGACCGGGGTCCGGGGCGCCGCGCGATACGGCGGAGCGGCTCAGAGGTCCGCGAGGTCCAGCCCGGCCTGCGCGGCCGCGGCCCGCACCGTCTGCTCCAGCAGGACGGCGATGGTCATCGGGCCGACACCGCCCGGCACGGGAGTGATCAGCGAGGCACGGGCCGCCGCCGACTCGAAGTGGACGTCGCCGACGTTGCCCTCGTTGTAGCCGGCGTCCAGGACCACCGCGCCCGGCTTGATGTCCTCGCCCCGGATGAACTCGGCCTTGCCGACGGCGGCGACCAGCACGTCCGCCTGGCGCACGATCGAGGAGAGGTCCCGGGTGCGGGAGTGGCAGTAGGTGACGGTGGCGTTCTGCTCCAGCAGCAGCATGCCGGCCGGCTTGCCGAGGATGGCGCTGCGGCCGACGACCACGGCGTGCTTGCCGGTCAGGTCCACGTCGTACTCGGCGAGCAGCCGCATGATGCCGCCCGGGGTGCAGGAGACGAAGCCCGGCAGGCCGAAGCCCATGGCCGCGAAGGAGTGCATGGTGACGCCGTCGACGTCCTTGCCGGGGGCGATGGCCTCGAAGGCGGCGCGCTCGTCGATGTGGTGCGGGACCGGGTGCTGGAGCAGGATGCCGCTGATCTCCGGGTCCTCGGAGAGGGCCGTGATCGCCGCGACCAGCTCCTGCGTGGTCGTCGAGGCCGGCAGCTCCACGTGGCGGGAGGTGATTCCGGCCTTCGCGCAGCGGTTCTGCTTCATGCGGACGTAGGTGACGGAGGCGGGGTCCTCCCCGACCAGCACGGTGGCGAGGCAGGGCGCGGTACCGGTGCGCTCGGTGATCTTCGCCGCGAGGGCGGCGGTCCGCTCCGAGACGCGGCGGGCGAGGGCGGTGCCGTCCATCAGCCGGGCGGTGCCGGCGGCGGGGGCGGTCTGGGCAGTCGTCACGGGATCTCCTGAACGTCGCTGCGGATCGCGGTCGCGGTTCGCGGTTCGCCCAGGCGCGCGGCAGTCGACGCCACCGGAGGTCCTCGGGTGCGCCGGGCCGCTCCCCGGTGGTGATCCACCCGAACGCCAGTCACGGCCCGCCGACCACTGTAGTCCACCAAACCGGTGGTCGCCCGGCGCCCGACCTGCGACGATCAGTACATGACGCGCACTTTCGACCATCTTGTCGCCGAGGCCGAGTCCGTGTCCGTGGACGGCTGGGACTTCTCCTGGCTCGACGGGCGGGCCACCGAACAGCGTCCCTCGTGGGGCTACCAGCGCCTGATGGCCGAGCGCCTGGCCCGGGTCCGCTCCGCCCTGGACATCCAGACCGGCGGCGGCGAGGTCCTCGCCGGGTCCGGGCCCCTGCCGCCCCTGATGGCGGCCACGGAGTCCTGGCCCCCCAACGTCGAGCGGGCGACCCGGCTGCTGCACCCGCTGGGCGCGGTGGTGGTCGCGGACGCCGACGAGCCGCCCCTGCCCTTCGGCGACGAGGCCTTCGAGCTGGTGACCAGCCGGCACCCGGTGACCATCTGGTGGGACGAGATCGCCCGGGTGCTGACACCCGGCGGCACGTACCTCTCGCAGCAGGTCGGCCCGGCGAGCGTCTTCGAACTCGTCGAGTACTTCCTCGGGCCCCAGCCCGAGGAGGTCCGGCGCGCCCGGCATCCCGACGACGCCGCCGCCGACGCCGCCAAGGCTGGTCTGGAGGTCCTCGACCTGCGCTCGGAACGACTGCGCACCGAGTTCCACGACATCGGAGCCGTGATCTACTTCCTGCGGAAGGTGATCTGGATGGTGCCCGGCTTCACGGTCGGGCAGTACCGGGACCGCTTGCGCGAGCTGCACGAACGGATCGAGCGCGACGGCCCGTTCGTCGCACATACCGCCCGTTTCCTGATCGAGGCCCGCAAAACGGACTGATGTGGAGGGCGACGGATCCACGCCCGATCCGGTTGCCCTGCCGTAGCGTGGCGCAGGTCACTCAATTCAGCGCGTAACGAATCGACTCGGGCAGGCGATGAACCGACAGGTGTCCTCGCGCGGCCCGGAATACAGACCCCCCTCGGGTCTGTTTCCCGAGTTCGCGCGATGATGTCCCGCCCACCCCTTATCTGTTCGCAACGAGAGGCTCCTTGTGTCGCTCAGCCCGTCCCGTACGTTCCCTCCGGAGATCGCCGAATCCGAGGCCCTCGTCGCGCTCGTCGAGCGCGGCCGCGAGCAGGGTCACATCAACGGTGACGACGTGCGCCAGGCCTTCGAGGCCGGCCGCATCCCGGTGGACCAGTGGAAGCGGGTCCTGCGCAGCCTGAACCAGGTCCTCGACGAGGAGGGTGTCGCCCTTCACGTCAGCGCGGCCCCCGCCACCAAGGCTGCCGCGAAGAAGCCCCGCAAGGCTGCCGCCGCCCCCGCCCGTACCGTGACCAAGAAGGCCGCCGCCGCGCCGCGCCCCATCGGTGCGCGCAAGACCGCGGCCACCACCGTCACGTCCACTGCCTCGGCGATATCCGCTCCGTCGGCCGCCGCGGCTGCGGAGGCGGCGGCGCCGGCCGAGGCCGCCGCCGAGCCGAAGAAGCGCACGGTCAAGAAGACCGCCGCCAAGAAGACCGCCGTGAAGAAGACCGCGGCGGCGAAGAAGACCGCCGCCAAGGACGCCGACGAGGGCGAGAACCCGGCCGTCGAGGGCGAGGACTGGGCCGCCGAGGACCTCGTCGACGAGGCCGAGGAGGAGGCCCCCAAGGCCGGTGCCCAGGGCTTCGTGCTGTCCGACGATGACGAGGACGACGCCCCGGCGCAGACGGTCATGGTGGCCGGTGCCACCGCCGACCCGGTCAAGGACTACCTCAAGCTGATCGGCAAGGTGCCGCTCCTCAACGCCGAGCAGGAGGTCGAGCTCGCCAAGCGCATCGAGGCCGGTCTCTTCTCCGAGTACAAGCTCGAGGAGGAGGAGGACCACAAGCCCGCCTTCAAGCGCGAGCTGGAGATCCTCGTCGAGGACGGCCGCCGGGCGAAGAACCACCTGCTGGAGGCCAACCTCCGCCTCGTGGTCTCCCTCGCCAAGCGCTACACCGGCCGCGGCATGCTCTTCCTGGACCTGATCCAGGAGGGCAACGTCGGCCTGATCCGCGCCGTGGAGAAATTCGACTACACCAAGGGCTTCAAGTTCTCCACGTATGCGACCTGGTGGATCCGGCAGGCGATCACGCGCGCCATGGCCGACCAGTCGCGCACCATCCGCATCCCCGTCCACATGGTCGAGATCATCAACAAGCTCGCCCGCGTGCAGCGCCAGATGCTGCAGGACCTCGGCCGGGAGCCCACTCCGGAGGAGCTGGGCAAGGAGCTCGACATGACCCCCGAGAAGGTCATCGAGGTCCAGAAGTACGGCCGTGAGCCGATCTCCCTGCACACCCCGCTGGGTGAGGAGGGCGACAGCGAGTTCGGTGACCTCATCGAGGACTCCGAGGCGGTCGTGCCGGCGGACGCGGTCTCGTTCACCTTCCTCCAGGAGCAGCTCCAGTCGATCCTGGGCACGCTCTCGGAGCGCGAGGCGGGCGTGGTCTCCATGCGCTACGGCCTCAACGACGGCCAGCCGAAGACCCTCGACGAGATCGGCCGCGTGTACGGGGTCACCCGTGAGCGCATCCGCCAGATCGAGTCGAAGACCATGTCCAAGCTCCGCCACCCGTCGCGCTCGCAGGTCCTGCGCGACTACCTCGACTGAGTCGATACCCCCGCGAAGCCCCCGCACCGCCGTCCGGCGGTGCGGGGGCTTCGTCATGACGGCCGTGCGCCCGGACTGCTGACGGCCGTCAGGTGAGGCGGAAGCCGATGACGATGGAGCCGGCGGGCAGCTCGTAGGAGCCGATCCGGCGGCCGAGGATCAGCGAGTAGAAGGCCTTCTGCACGTCCGGGCCGGCGGCGTTGAGCTCGTCTGTGGACGCACCGCGCACCGCCCGGCATCCGGTTTCCCGGGTGCCGGGCCCGGCGCCCCGTCCTGCCGTACCGCCCTCGCGGGTCAGCCGGCCGAGCGCTGCCTGCGGGCCGCCATGACGGCGTAGACGGCGACGCCCGCGAAGAGGAAGAGCACGCCCTGGTAGACGGCGGCGTATCCGGAGCCGGCCACCAGCCACATGGAGAAGCCGAAGGCCAGGACGGCGAGGGCGCCGTCGCGGACCAGGCGTCCCCGGTGGACGCGCTCGCCCTGGCCGGAGAGCAGGAAGTAGATCTGCGCGGCGGTGGAGAGCAGGTAGGGGACGGTCGCGGTGAAGGTGGTGACGAGGACCAGGATCTCGAAGACGCCCTCGGAGCCGGCCGTGTAGTTGTAGACGGTCAGGGCGGAGGCCAGGGAGGTCGTGACGACGACGCCGACCACCGGGACACCGCGCTGCTTCCTGCCGAAGGCCTGCGGGAAGAGCCCGTCCTTGGCGGCGGCGTACGGGGTCTGGGCGCTGAGCAGGGTCCAGCCGTTGAGGGCGCCGGCCATCGAGATCACGGCGGCGCAGGCGACGAGCGTGCCGCCCCAGGTGCCGCCGAACATGGCGTTGACGGCGTCGGTGAAGGGGGCTTCGGAGGTGAGCAGCTTCTCGTGGGCCACGAGACCGAAGACGGAGAGGGTGCCGAGCAGGTAGACGACGGCCGCACCGGTGGTGCCGAGGATCGTGGCGCGGCCGACGTTGCGGGCGGGATCGCGGACCTCCCCGGCGCTGACGGCGGCCGACTCCACGCCGAGGTAGCTGAAGAGGAGGATGGCCGCGGAGGCGGAGAGCGCGCCGGCGGGGCTCTGGCCGGTGGCCTGGAACGGGCCGAGGTTGGCGGGGTCGAAGAAGAACAGCCCGCCCACGGCGACCAGCAGCAGCGGGGCGAACTTCAGCACGGTGGCGACGAGTTGGACCGCGCCGACGTAGCGGGTGCCCGCCAGGTTGGCGAGCGCCGGAAGCCACTGCATGGCCAGGGCCGCCAGGCACATGGACCACTTGTGCTCACCGATGGCCGGGAAGAGGACGGAGAGGTAGCCGACCGATGCGACGGCGAGGGCCGCGTTCGACACCCAGGAGGTGATCCAGTAGCTCCAGGCGGCGAGGAAGCCGGCGAAGTCGCCGAAGGCGGCGCGGGCGTAGACGTACGGGCCGCCGGTCCGGGGGTGGCGGTGGGCGAGACGGCCGAAGACGAGCGCGAGGGCGATGGCTCCGAGCGTGAGGATCGCGAAGGCGACGAGGCTGATGGTGCCGAAGGGAGCGACGGAGGCGGGGAGGAGGAAGATTCCGCCGCCGATGATGTTGCCCATGACCAGACAGGTCGCGACGGGCAGGCCGAAGCGTCGGGCATGGGGGTCGCGGCCCTGCTCGGGGGATGCGGTGGCCTCGGGGGGTGCGGTGGCCTCTGCGGGCAGGGCTGCGGTGCTGGTCATCGGTGGTGCGCCTCGGGTCGTCTCACATGGTGGGCGGGTCGACACATGGTCGGCCACCCTGCGGGACGCACCAAATCAGCGGGTTTCGTCCCGTGCGGACACGCCGTCGGACGGAAGGATTCCACCGAGCGGGCCTTCCGGCGGGGAATCCTTCGGTGCCCCGCGCGAGGTCTCCCGTCCGGCCGTCTCCGCGTCCCGGGCGGGCGCGGCGGCGGCATCCCGGCCGGGCGCGGCGGCGTCACGGGCGGGCGGGGCGGCGGCGTCCCGGGCGGGCGGGGCGGGCGCGTACCGTCCCGCGTGGAGGGGCGCCGGCTCCTCGTCCAGGGGTGCCGCGGGCTCCCCCGCCCACCCGTGCTCCGGCGGAACCACCGGGATCTGGGGGCCGTCCGTCTCGGCCAGCCAGCGGCGCAGTACGCCGTGCACCGCCTCCGCGCCGACCGGCTCCTCCCCCGGGTCCGACAGTTCCGTGGGCCACATCAGGAAGGGGCGGCCCTGCGCCCCGCCCAGGCCGCCGTGCGAGCCGATCTGCTCCTCGAAGGCGTGCACCGCCCCCGTGTCCGGGTCGTACGCCGAGTTGACCATGATGTCGGCCACGTGCGGGAAGGAGTCGGTCCGGCGGACGGCCGCGGCCGCGCCCGGACCGAAGGCCGCGAGCAGCTCCTCCGCCTCGCCCGGCACGTCCAGCCGGGCCTCGGCCCCGCCCGGGCCCAGCACCACCCCGTCCACCAGCAGGAAGCCGACACCCGGATGGTTCGCCAGGGTCGCCAGCAGCGCGGGATGCGCGCGCTCGATGCGGGCCCGGGAGGCCCGGCCGGGCATGTCCGGGAAGGAGATCAGCGCAAGGTTGCCGGAAGCCAGCACCACCGGGTCGGAACCCGGCCCCGGGAGCGCCTCCTCGTCCTCCTCCACCGGCCGGTGGAGGGCCGCGAGCACCGCCGCGCGGGCCTCGGCCCCGCTGCGGGTACGGCCCGCCCTGCGGGAGACGGGCAGTCCGCAGCCCGCCCTCACCAGGTCCTTGAGGGTCAGCCCGTACCGGGCCAGGAAGGTCTCCCCGGGGCTCTGCCCGTGGTCGGAGAGCAGCACGATCCGGTAGGGGCGGGGCGCGTGCTCGGCGACCCGGGCGATCAGCGCGAGGCTGCGGTCGAGGCGCTCCAGTACCTGGTCGGTGTCCCAGCCGCGCGGGCCGGAGTGGTGCGCGACCTCGTCGTAGGCGACGAGGTCGGCGTAGACGACGGTGCGGCCCGCGAGCATGTCGCCGATCACGGCCGCCACGACCACGTCCCGTTCGACGACGGTCGCGAAGGCCCGGATCAGCGGATAGAGCCCAGCGCGCGAGACCCGGGGCCGGTCCCCGCGGATCCGTGCCCGCAGCGACTGGACGATCTCGCGGATCGTGTCGGCGACGAAGGACAGGGCCGTGCGGACGGCGTTGGCCGGGTCGGAGAAGTACGCGAAGTAGCCGGCGCGGGACCGGTTGGCACGGCCGCGCCGCGCCGACACCGAGAGGACCAGCGCCAGCTGGTCCGCGCCGCCGCTGAAGAGGTTGCCCCGGCTGGCGCCGTCGAACGTGAGCAGCCCGCCGCCACCAGTGCGCGCGACGGCCCGCCGCTGGAGCTCCGCGGCGCTGGTGGGCCGGTTGCAGACCATCACCTCGCCGGTGTCCTTCTCGTACCAGCGGAAGGCGGGCACGTCGAAGGTGGAGCCGTGCAGGATGCCGAGCTGGCTGGCGCCGGTCTGGCTCGACCAGTCCGTACGCCAGGAGGTGATGCGGTGGCTGTGCTCCAGCAGGCCGGCGACGGTGGGCATCAGCGCGCTGTTGCAGGCGTCGCGCAGCACCTCGTAGCCGACCCCGTCGAGCTGGAGGACCAGCAGTCCGGGCACGGCCGGACCGGTCCGGGGCGCCGCCCCGTCGCCCTGCCGCCGTCGGCGGCGGTCGGCCAGCCGGTAGAGCCTGCGCCGGTACGCCTCGTCGTCACGCACCGCGAGGGCGGTGGAGGTCGCGGAGGCCACGGCGGACATCACGGCGGCGACGACGACCGCGGTCTCGGGGGCGGCCTCGCCCCGCCCGTCGGGGATCAGCCGGAGCGCGAGCAGCAGGAGCGAGCCGTTCAGGAAGAAGACGAGCAGCCCGAGCACGAGGGCGGGCACGAGCAGCAGGGCCCGTACGAGCACCGGCCAGACCACGGCGCTCAGCAGGGCGAAGGCTCCGGCGCCCCAGGCCGCCGTGATGCCGATCCGGGTGATGCTGTCGCCGTCGTCGGACTGCAGCCGGAAGTCCGGGAGGATCCCGGCCAGCGCGAGCATCGTGAGGGTGGACACCGCCCAGACGAGGATCACCCGCACCAGGGTGCTGCCCGTGCTCCGCCACAGTCGTCGCCGCACCGTGCCACCCCCTGGGTCGTCTCCCCCTCCAGGCTCGCACAGCGCGGGCGGCCCGGCCGGACGACGGCGTACGGGGGCGGGGGGTGCGTGGTGGGGCGGTGCGTGGGTGTGTGGTGGGGCGGTGCGGGGCCGGGGGCGCGCGCCGGGGCGCCGTCGCCGCCGTCAGGTGCCGTCAGGTGCCGTCAGGTGCCGTCAGGTGCCGTCAGGTGCCGTCGTAGCCGGCCGTCGGCATGGACAGCCGGCGGTGGACCTCGGCCTTCATCGCGGAGGTGTACCGGGGCTCTTCGCCCCCGGCGGTCTCCAGGCGTACGCCGCGCCGCTCGCACTCGGCGGTGAACTCCTCGACGCAGCGCAGCGCCCTGGCCAGCACCCGGTGGTTGGCGGCGACGAACAGGCCGACCCGCCCGGCGGATATCTCCGACCAGAACCCGCAGTGGTCCGCCCGCATCCCGTAGACCAGCAGCTGCTGGGTCACGACGTAGCCGCGGTCGGCCGCCCAGCGCGCGCACACGGCCTGCTGGCCGCGGGTGTCCACGGCGAAGGGATCGGCGTCCAGGTCTTCGAGCGGGGCCAGGCTGGCGATCGCGGCCACGCGCAACTCTTCCATGCCGCCGGACCCTACTCCGATCCGCCGCCCGAGAGGAGGGGCTGCCGGGTTCTGGTTCCCGCCCGGCGGCGGGAGCCGTCGGCCCGGCATGATGGGGAGAACACCCCGAGGCTGGCGGGACGGCGAGGGAGGGAGTGCCTGGTGCCGGTGGACATCACCTGGTGGGGCCATGCGACGTGCACCGTCGAGGATTCCGGGGTGCGGCTGCTGACGGACCCGTTGTTCGCGCGGCGGCTCGCGCACCTGCGGCGTCGCCGCGGGGCGCTCCCGCCGCCCGAGGCGGCGGTGGCCGACGTGGTGCTGGTGTCGCACCTGCACGCGGACCATCTGCACCTGCCGTCGCTGGGGCGGCTCGCGCCCGGGACCCGGCTCGTGGTGCCGCGCGGGGCGCGGCGGGCGGTGCCGGGTCTGGCCCGGCTCGCCGGGCTGCGCGGGCTGGTGGTGACCGAGGCCGCGCCGGGCGAGGAGGTCCACGTGGCGGAGGGGGTGCGGGTCCGGGCGGTCAGCGCCCGGCACGACGGGCGGCGCCTGCCGTTCGGGCCGCACCTGGCACCGGCGCTCGGCTATGTGGTCCTGGGCGCCGCGCGGACGTACTTCGCGGGGGACACCGGGCTGTTCGACACGATGGCCGAGGAGGTGGGGCCGGTGGACGTGGCCCTGCTGCCGGTGGGCGGCTGGGGTCCGTACCTGGGGCCAGGGCACCTGGACGCCGCGCGGGCGGCGCGGGCGCTGGCGCGGCTGGCGCCGGCGGCGGCGGTACCGGTCCACTACGGGACGTACTGGCCGGTGGGGCTGGACGCGGTGCGGCCGCACGAGTTCCACGCGCCGGGTGGGGAGTTCGAGCGGCATGCGCGGCGGTCGGCGCCGAAGGTGACCGTGCGGGTACCGGGCCACGGTGAGCGGGTGCGGCTGCCGTGACGCTGCGCGACCTCACCGCGGTGGCCGTGGCGGCGACAGCGGCGGCCGGCCAGGTGCCGCCGGAGACCACCCAGCGGGCGGTGGGCTACCCGGCGCTGTTCGTGCTGGTGGCAGCGGGTGCGCTGGTCCCGGTGATTCCCACGGGTGCGCTGGTGAGTTCGGCGGCGGTGGTGGCCTTCCATCACCAGTCGCCGCCGTACGGGGTACTGCTCGTGGTGGCGGTGTCGGCGCTGGCGGCCTTCACCGGGGACCTGGCGCTGTACTGGCTCGGTCAGCGCGGGGTACGGTCGCGCAACGGCTCGCGCCGGCTGGAGGCGCTGCGCGCCCGGGCCACGCCCGAACGGCTGGAGCAGGCGCAGACCAGGCTGGACGAGCACGGGGTCATGGTGCTGGTGCTCTCCCGGCTGGTTCCGGCGGGGCGGATCCCGGTGATGCTGGCCTGCCTGCTGGCGGAGCTGCCGCTGCGCCGGTTCGCCCGCGGCGACGCTCCCGCGTGCCTGGCCTGGGCGGTCACGTACGGGCTGATCGGCATCCTGGGCGGCTCGCTCTTCTCGGAGCCGTGGAAGGGCGTGGCCGTGGCGGTCGCCCTGACCCTGCTGATCAGCGCGGCGCCGGCGATCCTGCGCCGCCTGCGGCGCTAGTGGGGTCTGGGGCTGCGGGGCTTGGGGCTGTGGGGCGGTCGGTCGAGGGCGGGAAGGCGAGGCCCGTCGGTGTGTTGAGGCCGGTGGTGGGGACGACGGCCGGGCCGCTCCCGTCCGCGGCCACCCGCACCATCCGGTCGTTGAAACTGTCGGCGATGAAGCACCCGACCACCCTCAAGGTGCTGCAGCTCTTCGTCCGCAACACGAGCGGACGGGCCCGGCACCACTAGGGGGTGTCCGTGCCGGGACCGGCGTCGCGTCCGGGACCGGGATCCACGGCCGCGGCCGTAGCCCCGCCCGGGGCCGGGGCGGGGTTGGGGGCGGGGGCGGGGGCGGGCAGGGTGCGCGAGGCTCCGACCGGGAGGTCCCAGAGGTCTTCGCGGGGCAGCGCCGCCCGCGACCAGGCGGCCAGGGTGCGGTGCAGGGGCTCCATGACCGGTTCGGCGGAGAGCACGAATGCGGCCCAGTGCATGGGGGCCATCCGCCGGGCTCCGAGGTCGAGGCAGGCCTGGACGGCTTCCTCCGGGTCGGCGTGGACGTCGCCCAGCCACCAGCGCGGGGCGTAGGCGCCGACGGGCAGGAGCGCGAGGTCGATCCCGGGGTGGCGGCGGCCGATCTCACGGAACCACCGGCCGTAGCCCGTGTCCCCCGCGAAGTACACCTTCCTCGGGAACGGGCTCAGGGTGTCGGTGAGGATCCAGCCGCCCCACAGGGACCGGCAGGTGTCGGTCAGGGACCGCTTCGACCAGTGGTGGGCGGGAACGAACTCGAAGCGTACGCCGTCCAGTTCGGCCGCCTCCCACCAGTCGAGGTCGGTGACCGTGGTGAAGCCGCGGCGGCGGAACCAGCCTGCGAGGCCCGCCGGGACGAAGAGGGCGGTGTCCCGGGGCAGCCGCCTGAGGGTGGGGGCGTCGAGGTGGTCGTAGTGGTTGTGGCTGATCACGACCGCGTCCACCGGCGGCAGGTCCTCCCAGCGCACCCCCACGGGCGTCATCCGGGCCGGGGTGCCGAGGATCCGGCGGGACCAGACCGGGTCGGTGAGCACCGTCAGCCCGCCGGTCCGCACGATCCAGCTGGCGTGCCCGGCCCAGGTGACGGACACCTCGCCGGCAGCGGTCACGGGCAGCGGGCCCGGCGCGTACGGCAGGTCCGGGATGCCGCGCAGCCCTTCGGGGCCGGGCCGGAAGGCGCCCTCGCGGGCGAGCCGGGCGAAGGCCCGGACGCCGGGGAGCGGGGTGGTCAGCCGGTCGGCGAACGAGCGGGGCCAGCGGCGGTGTGCGCCGAGCGGCCGCGGGGCGGAGGGGCTCGGCGCCGCCCGGGTGACGGCCGGGCGGTCGGCCCCGTCGGAGGGGGCGGCCGGGGCGGGGGCGGGGGCTTCGTCCGTCCGGTCCCTCATCGAGAAGTCTCCGTTCACCTTGGTCGCGGGGGCCGGACGGGCCGGTGCGGTCCGTCCGGGAGGAGAGGCGGGGGCCGGCCCGTCGGGGAGGAGCCGGCCGGGAGGAGCCGGCCGGGAGGTCAGGCCAGCCCGGCCAAGACGGATCCGAGCAGGTCCAGGGCGTTGCGCACGTGCGGGAGTTCGAGGGGATCGCGGGCGGTGAGTGCGGCCAGCCGTTCCTCGGGGGTGGCGCCGAGCAGCGGCCCGGTGGACAACCGGACCCGCAGTGCGCCCAGTTCGTCCGCGAACCGCTGCCCGCCGGGGGTGGGCGCGCCGAGCCTGGCGCCGAGCCAGTCCTCCAGTTCCATGGCGTCGCCGACCCCGTGCCGGGCGAGCCCGGCGCGCAGCGGGCCGAGGTCGGCGTAGAGGTGCCGACCGGCCTGCGGGGGCCGGGCCAGGGCGCCCGCCGCGCGGATCTCGCGGTGCGCCGCGGCGGCCACCCGGCCGTGCAGGCGGGCGGCCGCGCGGGCGCGTGCGGCGACGGCGTCGGGTTCGTCGAGGGCATGCGCCGCCGCCCCGGCGACGGGCCCGGCGACCATCGCGCCGGTGGCGGTGAGGACGTCGAGAGTGTGGGCGTGCAGCCGGGCCCCGTGCGGGGTGCCGGGGAACCGGACGACGGCGGCGGGCCAGCCGGCCGGCAGCAGCGCGCCGGACAGGTCGACGAGGACCGCCGTCCGGTCGGGCAGCATCTCGGCGGGGCTCAGGACGAGGTCGTCGTGGGGCCGGTGGACGGTGTCGCGCCAGCTCTCGTCGCTGACGACGAACAGCCCGGCGCTCTGGGCGGCCTCGCACGCCTCGCGCACCAGCTCGGGAGGGGGCACGGTCGCGGTCGGGTCGTCGGCCACCGACAGCAGCAGCACCCGTGGTTCGCCGCCCTCGGCGCGGACCCTCCGTACGGTCTCCAGCAGGGCGTAGGGGTCCGGTACGCCGCCGCACTCGGCCGGGGTGGGCACGTGGTAGGCGCGTCGCCCGAGCAGCCTGACCTGGGGGGTCCACCAGGCGGGGCAGGGCCGGGGCAGCATCACGTCGCCCCCGTGGGCCCCGAGGAGGGCCAGGAGCAGCGCCGGGGCGCCGGGGCCGGCCGCCACGTTCCCGGGGGAGGTGGCCAGCCCGCGCCTGCCCCAGTGCCGGCAGGCGGCCTCGCGCAGGGAGGTGCCGCCGCCGGGGGGCTGGGGGGAGGAGCGTGCGGCGGCCGCGCCGAGGAGGGAGACCAGCTCGGGGAGCACGGGCAGGCCCGGCTGTGGCGCGGGCGGGCCGTAGCGGACGGGGCCGCGGCCCTCCGCCGTCGTGCGCTGCATCCCCGCCACCGCTGCCCGCCTTCCGCGTCCGTCGCGCCGCACTCCGCCGACCCTGACCTTTATACGATTGTTTGGCCGAGCATGCCCGTTATCGGATGCCGTCCACCGGTCATCCGGTCTCCTCGCCTCAGCCCTTGCGCCCGACCATCGCGAGCAGCCGGGTCTGCGCGTCCGCGCCCGCCGGGACCTCGACCGGCTCGGCGAACATGCCGCTGGCCGCGAGTCCGTCGGCGTACGGCATGACCTCTTTGATCGCGAACTCGACGAGGGCGTCGGGGAGACGGTCGTCGACGCCGATGCCGCGGCAGAGGTCCCAGGTGTGCACGACGCAGTCGGCGGTCAGCTCCGAGCAGTACGCCGAGCCGCGTGCGGGCCCGTAGGACAGGTGCACGGTCCGCTCCAGCGCGCCGGACGCGGCGAAGGCGGCGTGCGCGGCGCCCGAGGCCCTGTCCCACGCCGCGACCGGGTCGTCGCCCAGCACGTCCCCGGAGAAGGCGTCGCCGAGTTCCGCGACGGTGCGGCCCTCGGTGATCAGCGGCGGAATCCAGAGCTGCTCCCCGGTGACGTGGCCGACCAGGTCCCGCACGGTCCACTCCGTGCACGGGGTGGGCGCGCCCCACTGGTCGTCCTTGATGTCGCGCACCCGCTCACCGAAGAGACGCAGCGCCTCGGCATGCCGTTCGAGCAGCGCGTCGGACATGGCTCCCACCGTCCTCCACCAGGGGTGACCTCCCCCTGGAGCCACTCTCCTCGCACCCGACCCGCCGTGCCACCGACCCGGCCGCCCGCCTTGGCGGACAAGAGGGCTGTCCATATGCCGGAACAGATATCTCAGATGTCGAACTGATCCTCTACGGTGGCGGCAACGCTTCGACGAGGAGGGGCAGGTACCGCCATGGACGCCACGAACGCCACCGGGGAGAGCGCCGTCTACACGCACGGCCACCACGAGTCGGTCCTGCGCTCGCACCGCTGGCGCACGGCCGAGAACTCCGCCGCGTACCTGCTCGGCGAACTGCGCCCCGGAATGGCGGTGCTGGACGTCGGCTGCGGCCCGGGCACCATCACGGCGGACCTGGCGGAGCTGGTGGCACCGGGCGGCGGCCGGGTCACCGCCGTCGACGCGGCCGGGGGCGTCCTGGCGCAGGCCCGGGCCCACGTGGCGGAGCGCGGGCTGGACGGGGCCGTGTCCTTCGCCGTCGCCGACGTGCACGCGCTGGACTTCCCGGACGACTCCTTCGACGTGGTCCACGCCCATCAGGTGCTCCAGCACGTCGGGGATCCGGTACGGGCGCTGCGCGAGATGCGGCGGGTGTGCCGGCCGGGCGGGGTCGTCGCCGCGCGCGACGCCGACTACGCGGCGATGACCTGGTACCCGGCGACGCCGGGCCTGGACGCGTGGCTGGACCTGTACCGGCGGGTGGCCCGCGCCAACGGCGGCGAGCCGGATGCCGGCCGCCACCTGCGGGCCTGGGCCCGGCAGGCCGGTTTCACCGACGTGACCTCCTCGGCCACGGCCTGGTGCTTCGCCACCCCGGAGGAGACGGCGTGGTGGTCCGCCCTGTGGGCCGACCGGACCAAGGCCTCCGCGTACGCGGACGTCGCGGTCCGCGGCGGCCACGCGACGACCGGCGACCTGACGGCCGCCGCGGAGGCCTGGCACGCCTGGAACGCCTCCCCGGACGCCTGGTTCTCGGTCCTGAACGCCGAGATCCTGTGCCGGGTCTGACCCTGGAGCACCTCAACGTCCGGGGCCGCCACCTGGTGATATAGCGTGCGCACGTCAACGACCACCGCGCCCCCGCCCGCACACCGGAGACCACCCCATGACCGAAGCGCCCCAGCCGACCGCCCCGCCGGCGCCGCCGACCCGGAGCCGGAAGGCGGGCATCGCGAAGATCGCCCTCGCCGCCGGTGCCGTGATCGCCCTCGCCGCCGTCGCAGTGACCTGGTTCGTCAGCCGCGACAACCTCGACCGGGCAGCGGCCGGCGACTGCCTCACGAACCAGGGGAACCTGATCTCCCCGGACATGCGGCTGGTCGGGTGCGGCACCTCGGACGCGGAGTTCAAGGTGGTCCGGGTGTTCGCCGACACCAAGGACCACTCACGGTGCCAGGGCCTGGCGGACTTCGGCTTCAACGAGGAGCTCGACAACAACAAACACCGGTCCGGCAAGCAGTTCATGCTCTGCCTCGACGGGATCAAGAAGTAGCCGGCCGCATGCGGAAGTCGTAGGAGGGCGGCAGGGGGCAGTCGGTGAGGGCGGACCACGGGTCGGACAGGGTTTCCTCACCCTCCCGCAGGTCGGGGAGTTCGAAGCCGTCCTCGAAGAGCCGGCGGGCCGCCCGCGCATGGCCCTCCGCCGCGAGCAGCCGGGCCGCCAGCAACCGGAAGCGGCCCTGCTCGCGCAGGGCCGGCCGGAGCCGGTCCCAGACGGCGCGGGCCTGCGGCAGCCGGCCCGCCGCCAGGAGCGCGGCCATCGCCTCCCGGCCCAGCGCCGACTCCGCCGCCGTCCACGGACCGCCCCCGCGGCTCTCCGCGGCCAGGTCCTCGAAGCCGTCGGCGGCCCGCGCCGCGTCGCCCGCCAGCTCCTACTCACTGATTAGGAACGGTTCCGCGGACCACCACCGGTCAGGATGACGCGAAGGCCCCCGCCACCAGGTCCGCGAGCAGCGCACCCGCACGGCCGTCCGGGTCGAGGTCCGGATCGTAGACGGTGACGTTCAGCCCGACGCACCGCGGTGACCCCACCAGGACGCGCAGCAGTTCGGCGACCTCCTGCGGGAGCAGGCCCCCGGGGTCGGGGCTGTCCACGGCCGGCATCACCTCGGGGTCGAGCACGTCGGCGTCCAGATGGACCCAGAACCCGTCGGTGACGGGCGGGTGCAGGCCGTCCAGCGCCGACCGGGCGAAGGCGGCGGCGCCCCGGCGGCGGATCTCGCCGACGGTGGCGGCGAAGATCCCGGCCTCCGCCAGCTCCGGGAGGTCCGCGTCCCCGTCGCGCATCCCGAACAGCCGGACGTCCTCGTCCCGCAGGTACGGGGCGAGCCCCTCCAGGTCGCTGAGCGAGGGCTGCCCGCGGCCGGTGGCCAGGGCCAGTTCCTCACCGCCCGCGGCTCCGACGGGTCCGTTGACGGCGGTGTTGCCGGGGTGGCGGAAGTCGGCGGAGCCGTTGACGGCGGCCAGGCCGTAGCGGCCGGTCCGGCGCATGGCGAGGGAGGCGCCGAGCTGGATGGAGCAGTCCCCGCCGAGGACGACGGGGAACTCCCCTGCCCGCAGGTGGCGTTCGATCCGGTCGGCGAGTGTGACGGTGTAGGCGGCGAGCGCGTCGGCGTTGAAGACGCCGTCGCCCTCCACCCAGTCCCCGCGGTCGTAGCGGGGCGGGACCACGACGCCTCCCTCGCGCGCCCCGAGCCTGCTCAGCAGGCCCTGCTCGCGCAGGGCGCCCGCGAGCTTGTAGACACCGGGGACGGCCCCGGGCGCGGGCGGCCGCAGACCGAGGTTGGACGGGGCATCGAGCAGTACCAGGGTGCGCATCCCCTCATCCTGCGCGATCCGGTGCCGCGACGGCGGCGATCGGCCCGAGAACCCGCAGCGACGCGGTCCGGCCCCGGCCCCGGCGCACGCGCCGCCGGGGCCGGGGCCGGACCGGGCGAGAGGCAACCGCCCCTTCGGAGGCGGAGGCGACGGCAACGGCGACGGAAGCGTCATCGGGCGCGTGGCATCTCGGCGGTGACGGCCCAGCGTTCGTGGTCGCGCCAGGCTCCGTCGACGTGGAGGAAGTCGGGCGAGAGGCCCTCCAGCCGGAAGCCGGCGCCGCGGACCAGCGCGATCGAAGCGGCATTGCCGGGCTGGACGTTGGCCTCGAGGCGGTGCAGGCCGAGGCCCTCCCCGGTGGGGGCGAAGGCGTGGTCGAGGACCAGGCCGAGGGCTTCGCGCAGGAGGCCCCGGCCCGCGGCGTGCGCGAAGGCCCCGTAGCCGAGGGCCCCGCACCGGAAGGCGCCCCGCACGATGTTGTTGACGTTGACGAAACCGGCCAGGGCTCCGGTGCCGATCTCGCACACGAGGAACCCGGCGCGGGCGTCGCCCTCGGTCAGCCGGGTCGCGTAGGTCTCGTACTCCTCGATGGTGGCGGGCGGGAACAGCCAGGGGCGGTGGAGGTCCCGGCTCTCGCGCACGCGCGCGGTGAACTCGGGCCCGTCGGCGATCCGGTAGGACCGCAGGCCGACGCGCTCGCCCTCCCGGACGTAGCTGGAAAAGGTCATCGCCCCAGGCTAGGTGTGTGGCACGATCAAGTTGTGATCATGGACGAGACGAGCGCGGCGCTGCGCCGCCGGGCAGCGCTGAACAACGCCGGGTGGTGCGACGCCGTCTGCCGCGCGCACGGCCTGTCGCCGCGGTACGACGGCGGGGACCTCTGGCTGAGCACGGTACGGACACCGCCTCTGTACCCCGATGCCGTGACCCTGGACCCGGGCGTCGAGGCGGCGAGCGTGCTCCCGCCCATCGACACCGGCTCCCCCGGCTGCTCGGTGAAGGACAGCTTCGCCGCCCTGGATCTGTCCGGGGACGGCTTCGAGGTGCTCTTCGAGGCCCAGTGGATCCATCGTCCGGCCGGGGCGCCGGTCCCGGCGGCCGACCCGTCCGCGCCCCAGTGGTCCGAGGTCCGCGACGCCGCCGAGCTGGCGGCCTGGGAGGCCGCGTGGGACGGCGAGGAGGCCACCGGGCTGTTCCGGCCCTCCCTGCTCGGCGGTGACACCGTCTTCCTCGCCGGCCGCGTCGGCGACCGGATCGTCGCCGGGGCCGTCCTGCACACCTGCGCCGGCGCCGTCGGCGTCTCCAACCTGTTCGCCCGGGACGGGATCGGCACCGACACGGCCTGGGCGGGCGCTCTGACCGCGATCGCGGCCCGCCGTCCGGGCCTGCCCGTGGTCGGCTACGAGCACGGCGAGGACCTGGACAGCGCCCTGCGCAGCGGATTCACCGGGATCGGCCCGCTGCGCGTCTGGCTGCACACCGCCTGAGGCGCAGCGCTGAGGCACCCCTTTCACCGCTGATCGTCCGCGATCCTCGTACCGAACTCCCTGGCGAAGCGGACCGCCCGTCGACACCGATCCCGAGGTGACCTACGAACGCGGCTCCTGCTACTACCCGTTGGGAACCCGGGTCCAGGTCCAGGCCGACAAGGAGGTGATCGTCGTCGAGAAGGAGACCGGCCGCGCCTACACGGGCGACGCGGCACGCAGCCTGCTCTTCGGTACCGGAATCCAGGGAACCGTCTCGGTGAAGGCGGGCCGCAATCCCGCACTGGAGGTCTATGTGCAGAGCCGTTCGGCGAGCAGGAAGCCCAAGGCGCACACGCGCCTGCTCGTCCTGGTCTGAGATTCACGAAGAGTCCAGGGGAAGCCTCGGGACATCGGTGCGTTCGCATCCGAAGACCTGTGCGTACAGCGACAGTTCGGCCTCCAGCGCCCGCACCATCGTGTCGGCGCGGCGGAAGCCGTGCCCCTCGCCCTCGAAGGCCAGGTAGGCGTGCGGCACCGGACGGCCCCGCATCGCGGCCAGCAGCCGTTCCGCCTGGGCCGGTGGGCAGACCGGGTCCTCCAGCCCCTGGAGCAGGACGAACGGCGCCGTGATCCGGTCGGCGCGGGCCACCGGGGAGCGTTCGCGGCACAGGACGGCGAGGGTCTGCGGCGGCCCCGCCAGACCGTCGATGTAGCGGGACTCCAGATCGTGGGTCTCCTCGGCGAAGCCCAGCAGGTCCAGCACCGGGTAGATGATCGCGGCGCAGGCGTACAGGTCGGTCGCGGCCAGCGATGCCGCCGCCGTCCAGCCGCCCGCGCTGCCGCCGCGGATGGCGAGCCGGGCGGGGTCGGCGGTCCCTTCGGCGGCCAGCGCCCGTGCCACCGCAGCGCAGTCCTCCACGTCCACCACGCCCCACTGTTCGCGCAGCCGCTCCCGGTAGGCGCGGCCGTAGCCGGTGGAGCCGCCGTAGTTCACCTCGACCACACCGATCCCGCGCGAGGTGAAGTAGGCGATGTGCAGGTCGAGTACGGGCGGCACGTGGTCGGTGGGCCCGCCGTGCGCCCACACCACGTACGGGGGCAGTTCGTCGGCCGGGGCCCGGCAGGCGGGATGGTGCGGCGGGTAGACGTGGGCGTGGATCTGCCGGTCGTCCGGGCCGAGGAAGGTGCGGCTCTGCGGCTCCGGGTAGTAGGCCGGGTCCACCGGGTCCGCGCCCTGCGCGCCGACCACCCTGGCGTGTCCGCCGGCGGTGTCCAGCTCGACCACCTCGTAGGCGCTGCGCGGGCTGGCGGCGACCCCGTAGACCCGGCTGCCGTGCACGGCGAGCGTCGGCTGCCAGGCCGTCCACGGGCCGGCCGCGTCCACCAGGTCGCCGCTCTCCGGGTCCAGGATGCCGAGCACCGAGGAGCCCTGGCCGTGCAGTACGGCGACGAGCCCGTCGGGGAGCGGGGCGATCCAGCGCAGTCCGGGCTTCCACAGCGCTCCCCCGAACTCCTCCTCCCGCAGGCACAGGTTGACGGCCCACCCCGTGTCCGGGTCCACCCGGTACGGGTTCCACCAGCCGCCGCGGTCGCTGACCGCGAGGAGGGTTCCGTCGGCCGTCCAGTCCACCTGGGCGACGGACTCGTCGGGGCCGCCGAAGACCGTCCGCGCGCCGGACAGCTCCCCCTCCGCGGTGACCTCGGCCAGCTGCAGCTCGGTGCCGTCCCAGGGCATCAGCGGGTGGTCCCACACCAGCCAGGCCGCACGGCGGCCGTCCGGTGAGAGCCGCGGTCCGGTGGTGAAGCGGTGCCGGCCGTCCGTCAGCTCCCGTACGGCCGCACGGTCCCCGGCCGCCGACCCGTCGAGCGGTACGGCGGCCAGGACCCGGCGCACATCGGTCGGGGCGGGCCCGGTGAACTCCTCCAGCACGCACCACACTTCGTCCCCGCGCAGCACCGGATCGGCCCACCGCAGCCCGCCGCCGGTGCCGGACACCGGGGTGAGGGGCCGCGGGTCCGGGGCACCGGGCGCGTCCGGCTCGTACGCGTACAGCCGCTGGTCGGCGAAGTGGACGAAGACCAGCAGGGGACCGCCGGTCGTCCGCTCGGCCCCCGCCCAGGGCAGTCCGCCGTACTCGGTGACCCGGCTGCGCACGTTCCACGGCGCGGGCAGCTCGCTGACCTCGCTCCCGGCACCGGAACCGGCGGCGCGGCGGCGCACCAGCGTGCGGCGGCCCGCCTCCTGCGGCCGGGGCTCGGTCCACCACACCTCGGGGCCCACCGTGCCGATGTACTCGGGCCGGCCGTCGCGGGAGGCCGCGAGCCCGGCGTCGATGGGCGAGGGCCAGCTCCCGTAGGGCAGGGTCTGCGCGGAGGGCATCACCGGGCCCCGCTCACAGGGTCCGCAGCGCGCGGTCGAGCACGCGGACGCCGAAGTGGAGGGCCTCGACGGGGACCCGCTCGTCCACGCCGTGGAAGAGGGACCAGTAGTCGAAGCCGGGGGGCAGTTTCAGCGGGGAGAAGCCGTAGCCGGTGATGCCGAGCCGGGAGAACTGCTTGGCGTCGGTGCCGCCCGCCATGCAGAAGGGCACCACGTGCCCGTCCGGGGCGAACCGTTCGACGCACTCGCGCAGGACGGCGAACGTCCGCCCGTCCACGGGTGCTTCGAGGGCGACCTCCCGGTGGTGGAACTCCCACGCGACGTCGGGCCCGGTGAGCTCGTCGAGGGTGGCGATGAACTCGGCCTCGCCGCCGGGCAGCATGCGGCCGTCGACGAAGGCGGTGGCCTCGCCGGGGATCACGTTCAGCTTGTAGCCGGCGCTGAGCATCGTCGGGTTGGCACTGTTGCGGACGGTGGCCTCGACGAGGGCGGCGGCCGGGCCGAGCTTGCCGAGGACCTCGTCGAGGTCGAATTCCCGGCGCCGCGGGTCGACGGACAGGCCCTGGAAGGCGGCGAGTTCGGTGATGCAGGCGGCGACGGTGGCGGTGAGCCGGACCGGCCACTCGTACGCCCCGATCCGGGCGACCGCGGCGGCCAGCCGGCTGACGGCATTGGCCCGGTTCGGCTTGGAGCCGTGACCGGTGGTGCCGCGGGCGGTCAACCTGAGCCAGGCCGTGCCTCGTTCGCCCGCGGCGATGGGGTAGAGGGACCGGCCGGGCCCGGTGTGGACGGTGAAGGCACCGGATTCGCTCAGGCCTTCCGTGCACCCCTCGAAGAGTCCGGGATGCTCCTCGGCGAGGAAGCCGGAGCCGTCGACGGCGCTGTCCTCCTCGTCGGCGGTGTAGGCGATCACGACGTCCCGGCGCGGGCGAACCCCCGCGCGCGCCCAGGCCCGTACGACGGCCAGCACCATCGCGTCCATGTTCTTCATGTCGACGGCGCCGCGCCCCCAGACGACACCGTCGCGGACCTCGCCCGAGAAGGGGTCCACGCTCCAGTCCGCGGACTCGGCGGGGACCACGTCGAGGTGGCCGTGGACAAGGAGGGCGGGGGCGGAGGGGTCGGTGCCCTCGATCCGGGCGACCACGTTACTGCGGCCCGGGGTGCGCTCCAGCAGGAGCGGTTCCAGGCCGGCGGCGGCGAGCCGTTCGGCGACGTACTCGGCGGCGGGCCGCTCGCGGCAGTCGCCGCCGCCCCGGTTGGTGGTGTCGATCCTGATGAGGTCCGAGGTGAACCCGACTGCCTCGTCGAGGGCCACCGCGTCCACCACGTCCGTCGCGTCCACCGCATGCGGCGCGGTCGCCCTGTTCGCTGCGTCCACGGCGTCGCCGGTGTCGGTGGGAGCCCCGGTGTCGGTTGCGCGCATGTCAGCCATACTGCTCCTCCACGGCCGCCGAGACGACCGTCGTGACCGCCTTGAAGCTGCGGATCCCCTCGTACATCGTCGCGCTGGTGTACGCGACCCTGCGTTCGCCGCTGCGCCGGACCCCGGGGACCACCGTGGCGGACATGGCCAGGTGTTCGGCGTCGAACTCCAGCTCCACGGTGTACGGGCCGCCGGGCGCGGGCTCGTAGCGGACGGCGAGGGCGGTGGCCTCCTTGGCCGCGGCGCGGATGTCGGCGGCGGTGCGGGCCGGGGTCCGGCAGACGGCGGCGTAGCGCGAGACGTGGTCCTTGACGGCGACGGTCACCGCCTGCGGGGCGTAGCCTGCGGCGTCCACGCAGGTCAGGTCGTCGCCGGTGACCAGGACGACCGGGACCCCGTACTCGGCGACGACGTGGGCGTTGAGCAGCCCCTCGCTCGCGCGGGTCCCGTTGAGCCAGACCCCGGTGATGGAGTTGGCCAGGTAGGTGTGGGCGAGCACGCCTTCGGATCCGGCGCCCGTGTGGTAGCCGACGAAGGCGATGCCGTCGACGTCGCCGCGCTGGACGCCCTCGACCATGGAGAGGGCCTTGTGTCGGCCGGTGAGCATCTCGGCCCGGGCGTCGAGGCGCTCCAGCAGCAGGTTGCGCATCGTCCAGTGGGCCTCGTTGATGACGACCCGGTCGGCGCCGCCGTCGTAGAAGCCGAGTACGGCCGCGTTGACGTCGGAGGTGAACATGGAGCGGCAGCGCTCCCACTGGGGTGTGCCGGGCAGCACGTCTGCGGGCCAGGTGACGCCGGTGGCGCCTTCCATGTCGGCGGAGATGAGGATCTTCATCGGGCCCCCGGGCGGTCGGTTGCGCGGTTGCGCGCGACGCGGGCGGCACGCACTGCGCCCAGCCTAAGGGCTGTCCCCTCGTCCGGGGCGGATCAGCGCGCGGGCGCGGGGCCCGGGTGACGGGGGCGGCCGGGGTGGAAAGTCCACCCGAACCGGTGAGGGGGCCGGCCCCGCCCGGACCCGAGGGGGTGTCCCGCCGGTCGGACCGGACTCGCCGGGCCCGAGGGGTGTCCCGCCGGTCGGGCCGGACTCGCCGGCCCCGGCACCGCGCCTCGCCGCGTCGCCCTCGGCCGGCGAGGCTCCGCGTAGCCCCCTCGTCCGCCTTGCGGGCCTCCCCGGCCCCGCGGGCCCGGGGAGGCCCCATGGTGTCGTGCGCCGCTGCCTCATCCGGCCCGGTCGGCGCGACAGCCCCCGCGGGCCCGGGCAACTGCCTCGCTCAGGCCTTGCCTTCGACTTCCGCGGCGAGGTTGGCCAGCAGGGTGTCGTAGATCCGGGCGAGGCCCTTGGGCGCGAAGGTGCGCTCGAAGAAGCCGCCGATGCCGCCGGCGCCGTTCCAGACGGTGGTGACGACGGCCTTGGAGCGGCCCTCGCCGGCCGGGGTGACGACCCAGGTGGTGACCATGGAGGAGTTGCGGTCCTTCTCCACGAGCTGCCCGTCGGTGGGCTCGGTGACCTCCAGCAGGCAGTCGCGCACGCGCTTGCTGGTGGCCTGGAGCTTCCAGTGGACCAGGGTGCCCTCGCCGTCGCCGCCCTCGCGCACCTCGTACTCGCTGAAGTGCTCGGGCAGCAGCTTGCCCCGGGTTCCGCTGTAGTCCGCCAGCGTGTCGAAGACCGTCTCCGCGTCGGCCCCGATGATGCGCTCCGTGGTGGCCTCGACCTGCGCCATGCCTGTTCCTCCAGCCGTTGTGTCCGCTCGTCACGGCGAAGCCAACCACCTCCGGCGCGGTGGCCCAAATCCGGGCCTGCCGCCCACCTCCGCGACCTGGACCCGCACGATCACGGGAACGTTCGTTCTGTTCGCTCGACGGAGCCGGCAAGGGAGGCGGCGGTCGCCGAGTCCGGCGCCACCTCCGTGACACCCCTGGTACTCCATCTGCGGCCCGGTGCCCGCGAGTGGTTCACCGCCTGGCTGGGCGAGTGCCACCCGCACCTCGTCGATCGGTACGAGCGGATGTACGCGGGCGGCTCGTACGCGCCCACCCGGTACCAGCGGATGATCGCCCGCCAAGTCCACCGACCGGCGGCCGAATTCGGCATCGGCCCGGCCCGGCGGGGCGCGGCCCGGCGGATCGCCGGCCCCGAACGCCCGGACGGATCCGCGCCCGCCGGGGCGACCCGGCTCACCCTCCTTTGACGTCCATCACCGTCTGAACGGTCATCACATCGGGCCAATGGCCCTTCCAATCCCGTCTTCCAGGCGTGGTTTCCGGGACGATTCCGCCCAGAACACTCGGCTGGGAGGCCCCATGCTCCACCCCTTGAAGAAGCGCGCCGCCGTCCTGCTGGCGACCTCCACCGTCGCCGCCGCCCTCGCGAGCCCGGTGACGGCCGCCCCGGCCGTGCCCGCCCCGGCGGAGCGGGCCGCGCAGGCCGCACTGCGCTGGACCGGCTGCGCGACCCCCCGCTATCCGACGCTCCAGTGCGCTTCCCTCAAGGTGCCTCTCGACCACGACCGGCCCGCCGGCCGGACGATCACGCTCGCGCTGACCCGGGTCCCCCACACCGGCAAGACCTCCCAGGGCCCCCTGCTGGTCAACCCCGGCGGTCCCGGCGGCAGCGGGCGCGCGCTCGCCGGGTTCGTCGCCTCCGCCCTGCCCAAGGACGTGGCGGCGCAGTACGACGTGATCGGCTTCGACCCCCGGGGCGTCGGCAAGAGCGAGCCCGCCCTCGACTGCGGTTCGGGGCACTTCAACCCCGTGCGCCCCGACTCCGTGCCGCAGGACGCGGCGACCGAGCGGGCCAACCTCGACCGCGTCCGGGCCTTCGCCGAGTCCTGCGGCGCCCGGCACGCGGACGTGCTGCCGCACATCGGCACGGTCGCGGCCGCCCGGGACATCGAGGTGCTGCGCACCGCCCTCGGCGCACAGCGCATCAGCTACTTCGGCTACTCCTACGGGACCTACCTGGGCGCGGTGTACGCCAAGCTCCACCCGGGCCGGGTGCACCGGCTCGTCCTGGACTCCGTCGTCGACCCGAACGGGGTCTGGTACGAGGACAACCTCTCCCAGGACCTGGCCTTCGACGCCCGCCACAAGGCCTTCCTGGCCTGGGTCGCCCGGCACGACGCCACCTACCGGCTCGGCACCGACCCGGCCGCGGTCGAGGCGCGCTGGTACGCGATGCGGCACGCGCTGCGCGGGACCCCGGCGGGCGGCAGGGTGGGCCCGTCGGAGCTGGAGGACACCTTCATGCCGGGCGGCTACTACAACGGCTACTGGCCCAACCTCGCCGAGGCCTTCGCGGCGTACGCGGTGAAGAAGGACAGCAAGCTCCTGGTGGCGGCGTACGAGCGGTTCGGGGCTGTGGAACCCTCCGCGGGCAACGGCTACAGCGTGTACACCGCGGTGCAGTGCCGGGACTCGGCCTGGCCCAGGGACTGGAACGAGTGGCGCGCGGACATGTGGCGCACGCACACCAAGGCGCCGTTCATGACCTGGAACAACGCCTGGTACAACGCCCCGTGCGCGTTCTGGCCGACCGAGCCGCTGCGGGCGCCCGACGTGACCAACGCGGACCTCCCGCCGGCCCTGCTCCTGCAGGCGACGGACGACGCGGCGACCCCCTTCGACGGGGCGGTCAGCATGCGGGAGAAGCTGTCGGGCTCGGCCCTGGTGGTGGAGGAGGGCGGCGGCAACCACGGCATCGCCCTGAGCGGGAACAAGTGCTTGGACGAGAAGGTCGCGGCCTATCTGCGGACCGGGCAGGCGGCGGACGCCACCTGCCCGGCGCAGGCGGACCCGCAGCCGACGACGGCGACCCGGGCCGTGCCCTCCTCGGCCGGCGGCGCCGCCCTGCACGGCCTGCTGGGCTTCCGCGGCTGACCGGACGGCCCGGCGGCCTTCGACCCGCCGGGCCCGGGCCGTTCTCAGGCCGGCAGCACCGCCAAGGCCTCATGGGCCGATCCTGTCAGCCGTCGAGGGCTCGCAGGGCGGTCGTCGCCGCCACCGCGAGGCGGGGGTGGGACTGGGCGCGGGTGAGGACCTCGCGTGCCCGGGGGTCGGCGAGGGCGCCCAGGCCCTCGACGCAGGCCAGCGCGACCCGCCAGTAGGGGTCGTTCGGGGACAGCAGCCGCGACAGGGTGGAGATCAGGGCCGGTGCGGACTCCGGGGCACGCAGCGCGGTGAGCAGCCGGACGGGCTGGAGGGCGTAGGCCGTGCGCAGGCCGTTGGTGGCGAGGGCCGCGGCCGCCCTGGCGGTGCGCGGGTCGTCCAGGACGGCCAGGGCCTCGGCGGCGGCCGCGCAGCGGGGCGGGTCCCGGTGGTTGAGGAGCAGCACGAGGGGTTCGAAGGCGCGCCGGTCCCCGGCGAGCCCGAGCCGGTACGCGGCCAGTTCGCGGGCCCACAGTGGCCGCCCGGCCGAGGTCAGTGAGTCCGCGAGCGCGTCGGGGCCGGCTGCGAGCAGCACCTCGTACTCGGGCGAGCCGCCCGCCTCCGCCCGCAGGCGCTCCAGCACGTCGTTCACGCGGCCCACCCTAGGGCCTGGCGGGCGGCACACCGGGTTCCCGCAGATGATCAAGCGCGGTTGATCGATGATCGATGATCGGTACATTTCGGCGGTACAGGTCACATCTCCGCGCTCTGGCGCGTCAGTTACCGGCGAGTTACTGTCGTTGCAACACGTACGAGGGCGGCCTGGTGACGCAGCCGCCTCGTGTCGGTCGGTTCGTTTCGCATGCACGGTATGACCCCGGGACAGGGTCGTGCCGCTTCCGCCCCCGGGGCTCCTTCCCGCCGGGCTCCCGTCCGGGCTGTTTCCCGCCCCGGGCTCCTCACCGCACGGCACTCCGTACGGCACCCGCGCGCGCTGTGCGCCGCGCGCTCCCCTCAGTCGTCACCCTCTTCCACTGGAGTCCCTCGATGGACCGTCAGTCCAGTCAGCCCACCCTCCAGACCATCGCCGTCGTCGGCCTCGGCACGATGGGCACCGGCATCGCCGAGGTCCTCGCCCGCGCCGGCCGCGAGGTCATCGGCATCGACATCAGCGAGAGCGCCGCCCGCCGGGCCTCGGCCTCCCTCGCCTCGGCGACCGCGCGCTCCGTCGCCCGGGAGCGCCTCACCGAGCAGGAGCGGGCGGACGTCCTGGCCCGTTTCCGCACCTTCACCGACCTGGCCGCCGCGGCCGAGGCCGATCTCGTCATCGAGGTCGTGCCGGAGTCGTACGAGGTCAAGCAGCAGGTGTTCCGCGAGCTCGACGCGGTCGTGCGGCCCGACACGATCCTGGCCACGGGCACCAACGCCCTGTCGGTGACCCGGCTCGCCGCCGAGTCCCAGCGCCCGGAGCGCGTGCTGGGCCTGCACTTCTTCAACCCGGTCCCGGCGATGAAGCTGGTCGAGGTCGTCTCCTGCGTCCTGACCGCCCCGACGGCCGTGGAGGCGGTCACGGAGCTGGCCCGCGAGCTCGGCAAGGAGCCGGTGGCCGTCGGCGACCGGCCCGGGTTCGTCGCGGACGGCCTGCTCTTCGGCTACCTGAACCAGGCCGCGGCCATGTACGAGGCGAAGTACGCCTCCCGCGAGGACATCGACGCGGCGATGCGGCTCGGCTGCGGCCTGCCCATGGGGCCGCTGGCGCTGCTCGACCTGATCGGTGTGGACACGGCCCGCACGGTTCTGGAGGCCATGTACGCCGCCTCCGGCGACCGGCTGCACGCCCCGGCCCCGATCCTGGGGCAGCTGGCCGAGGCCGGGCTGGCCGGCCAGAAGTCCGGGCGCGGTTTCTACACGTACGAGGCGCCCGGCAGCTCGGTGATCGTGCGCGACCTGCAGACCCCGCTGGACGGGTCGCTGCTGGGCGCGGGCCGCCCGGTGAGCTCGGTCGGCGTGGCCGGCTCCGGCACCATGGCGAGCGGCATCGCGCAGGTCTTCGCCCAGTCCGGGTTCGACGTGGTCCTGGCGGCGCGCAGCCAGGAGAAGGCGGAGGCCGCCAAGGCCGCCATCGGCAAGTCCCTGGGCCGTGCGGTGTCCAAGGGCCGGCTGACGCAGGAGGCGGCGGACGCGACGCTGGGCCGGATCACCCCGGCCGGTTCGCTGGACGCCTTCGCCGAGGTGGACCTGGCGGTGGAGGCGGTCGCCGAGGACCTGGAGGTCAAGCAGGAGCTGTTCGCGGCGCTGGACAAGGTCTGCAAGCCGGGCGCGGTGCTGGCCACCACCACCTCCTCGCTGCCGGTCATCGCGGTGGCCCGGGTGACCTCGCGTCCGCAGGACGTGATCGGCATGCACTTCTTCAACCCGGCCCCGGCGATGAAGCTGGTCGAGGTGGTCCGGACCGTCCTGACCGCGGACGACGTGCACGCCACGGTCCGCGAGGTCTGCGTGAAGGTGCGCAAGCACCCGGTGGACTGCGGGGACCGGGCCGGCTTCATCGTGAACGCGCTGCTGTTCCCCTACCTCAACAACGCGATCAAGATGGTGGAGGAGCACTACGCGAGCCTCGACCAGATCGACGCGGCGATGAAGCTGGGCGGCGGCTACCCGATGGGGCCGTTCGAGCTGCTCGACGTGGTCGGCCTCGATGTCTCGCTGGCCATCGAGAAGGTCCTCCACAAGGAGTTCCGCGACCCGGGCCTGGCTCCGTCCCCGCTGCTGGAGCACCTGGTGGCGGCGGGCTGCCTGGGCCGGAAGACCGGTCGCGGATTCCGTGAGTACGCCCGGCGGTAACCGAGCGGGCCACGAGCCGGATGCGTGGGGAGGGCTGCTCGGGTCCGCCGGACCCTCACGGCGGACTGACCCTCCCGAGCCCAGTGCGGGCTCTCCCCCGCATCCACCCCTCTCCCACCCCCCTCAGGCGCGCTCCCCTGCGCGAATGAAGTACTTTCGCTCTATGTCCCAGCCCGCCAAGACCTCGCCCCGCGCCTCCTCGGCCCCCGACGCCCCGGAGAGCGCGGCCGGCACCCGGGCTGCCGCCCAGCGGCTCAGAATGCGCCGGGAGCTCGCCGCGGCGGCCATGGAGCTGTTCGCCACCAAGGGGTACGAGGCGACGACGGTCGACGAGATCGCCGCCACGGCCGGCGTCGCGCGGCGGACCTTCTTCCGGCACTTCCGGTCGAAGGAAGAGGCGATCTTCCCCGACCACGACGACACCCTGATCCGCGCCGAGGCCGTCCTCGACGTGGCCCCGGCGCACGAGCACCCGCTCGACACGGTGTGCCGCGGGATCAAGGAAGTCATGAAGATGTACGCCGCCTCACCGGCGGTGTCGGTGGAGCGCTACCGGCTGACGCGCGAGGTGCCCGCGCTGCGGGAGCGGGAGATCGCCTCGGTGGCCCGGTACGAGCGGCTGTTCACCCGCTACCTGCTGGCGCACTTCGACGAGACCGACCACCACGACGGCAACGACGACCCGCTGCTGGCCGAGGTGGCCGCCTCGGCGGTGGTCACGGCCCACAACCACGTGCTGCGGCGCTGGCTGCGGGCCGGCGGCCAGGGCGACGTGGAGGCGCAGCTCGACCACGCGTTCTCCATCGTCCGCAAGACCTTCGGCACCGGGATCGGCGCGGGCCGCACCCTGGGCCCGGCGGTGCCCTCCGTGCCGGCGGCGGTGCGGGCCGAGGGTGAGGTGCTGGTGGCGGTGGCGCGTACCGACGCGCCCCTGGACGAGGTCATGCGGACCATCGAAGAGGCACTGCGCGCGAGGTAGCCGGACCGGAAGCGATGCTCGTCACAGCGGCCGCCCCCGAGAGGGGGGCGGCCGCTTTCGTTTGTCCGGCTTGCCCCTACTCAGCGGTAACTTTGATCGATCATCGCTCATCTGCGCAGGTCAATAGGCAAATGAGAGAAAGTTTTGGCACGCGGTGCCTTGCCGGGTGACACGGGGTGCCATACGTTGAAGTCGTCCGGATGTCCCCGCGACCCACGCCCACACGGCACGGAACGCGCCCCGGACGCCTGCGTCACCAGGCACCCGCACGCCCCACCACGGGCGGCGCCCAGCACCACAGCACAGCCGGACCGACGGCACACCGCACCCGCTCCACGCACCCGTTCACCTCAGCGCACCCTCATCAGCGCTAGCCGGAGGCTCACCGTGAAGGACATCCTGGACGCGATTCAGTCGCAGTCCGCCACCACCGCGGACTTCGCGGCCCTGCCGCTGCCCGACTCCTACCGCGCGATCACCGTGCACAAGGACGAGGCGGAGATGTTCGCAGGGCTCACCACGCGCGAGAAGGACCCGCGCAAGTCCCTGCACCTCGACCACGTCCCGCTCCCCGAGCTGGGCCCGGGCGAGGCCCTGGTGGCCGTCATGGCCTCCTCGGTCAACTACAACTCGGTGTGGACCTCGATCTTCGAGCCCGTCTCCACCTTCAGCTTCCTGGAGCGCTACGGGCGCCTGTCGGAGCTCACCAAGCGCCACGACCTCCCGTACCACGTCATCGGCTCCGACCTCGCGGGCGTCGTCCTGCGCACCGGCCCCGGCGTCAACGCCTGGAACCCGGGCGACGAGGTCGTCGCGCACTGCCTCTCCGTCGAGCTGGAGTCCTCCGACGGCCACAACGACACGATGCTCGACCCCGAGCAGCGCATCTGGGGCTTCGAGACCAACTTCGGCGGCCTCGCCGAGATCGCGCTCGTCAAGTCCAACCAGCTGATGCCCAAGCCCGGCCACCTGAGCTGGGAGGAGGCCGCCTCCCCCGGTCTGGTCAACTCCACCGCCTACCGCCAGCTGGTCTCCAGCAACGGCGCCGGCATGAAGCAGGGCGACAACGTCCTGATCTGGGGCGCCAGCGGCGGCCTCGGCTCCTACGCCACCCAGTTCGCGCTGGCCGGCGGCGCCAACCCGATCTGCGTCGTCTCCTCCCCCGAGAAGGCCGACATCTGCCGGTCCATGGGCGCCACCGCGGTCATCGACCGCAACGCCGAGGGCTACAGGTTCTGGAAGGACGAGCACACCCAGGACCCGCGCGAGTGGAAGCGCTTCGGCTCCAAGATCCGTGAGCTAACCGGCGGCGAGGACATCGACATCGTCTTCGAGCACCCGGGCCGCGAGACCTTCGGCGCCTCGGTCTACGTCACCCGCAAGGGCGGCACCATCACCACCTGCGCCTCGACCTCGGGCTACATGCACCAGTACGACAA
>NZ_JBIVFO010000020.1:0-136062 GCF_044748225.1 Streptomyces sp. NPDC090021
CTCGGACACGGCTCCGACGAACGTGGTCTTGCCCACGCCGAAGCCGCCCGCCACCACGATCTTCGCGGAGGTGGTGGAGCGGGGAGCCGCTCCGCTAGATGTTCCGAAGGCCACTGAGCACCCTTTCGAGCAGTGTTACATCTGGCGTGCCGCCGGCCTCTCCGTTGCCCGGCTGGTGGATGGCCACCATGCCGGCCTCCGCCAGGTCGGCGACGAGGATGCGCGCCACACCGAGCGGCATGGACAGCAGCGCGGAGACCTCGGCGACCGACTTGACCTCGCGGCACAGGGTGCAGATGCGCTGGTGCTCGGGGAGCAGGCCGGACAGGTGCATCGGATCGGCGGTGGTGCTGACCAGCGCCTCGATGGCGAGCTGGTAGCGGGGCCGGGTCCGGCCGCCGGTCATCGCGTAGGGACGCACCAACGGCTGATCGCCTTCCGAGTACGAATCTCCGTACGCATCGGGGTAGGCGGGGGGCGGGGTCATGGATCCTCCGGGCTGGACAGCAGTGGTCAGCGTGCCGTCTGACGGGGCGGCCGGTGGGGGGAGCGGTATGACGGCCTGGCGGTGGTACTGGATTCCGGGGCGGGGCCCCGGTCTCCCGGCCGGTAGTACCGTCCGGCCGGGAGAGGGGAAGTCAGCCGAGCAGGCTTCCCTGCAGTTCGGCGCGCAGGTCCGGAGTGAGGACACTGCCCGCGCGATCCACCAGAAGAGCCATCTCGTAGCCCACGAGGCCGATGTCGCACTCCGGGTGCGCCAGTACGGCCAGCGAGGATCCGTCGGAGACGGACATGAGGAACAGGAATCCCCGGTCCATCTCGACCACGGTCTGGTTGACGGCGCCACCCTCGAAGATGCGGGAGGCACCGGCGGTCAGCGAGGTCAGTCCGGAGGCCACGGCCGCCAGCTGATCGGCGCGGTCGCGGGGGAATCCGTCGGACATCGCCAGAAGGAGGCCGTCGGCGGAGACCACCACCGTGTGCGACACCCCGGGGGTGTTGTCCACGAAGTTGGTGATCAACCAGTTCAGGTTCTGTGCCGCCTGGCTCATCGAACTCAACTAACGCTCCTGCTGGTAAGTGGGGTCGATGTGGTAACTGCCGGTCGTCTGGCTGTTGTTGCCAGCCTGACGGCCCTGCTGGATACCGCGTCGGAGGTTGGTCAGACGGCCGCGGACGTCGTCCGGCGCCCGGGAGACCTGCGGACCCGCCTGCGCCTCGGCCTGCTGCTGCGCGGTGCCGGCCACGAGGTTCGCCCGTGGGACCCGGCGGGGCAGCCCCGAGGTCGTGATTCCGCCGGCGGCGGGCTGGCGCACGCGCTCGGCCTGCCGCATCAGCTCGTCGTTCGGCGAGGACTTCCAGCTGACGGTCGGCATCGCGCCGGTCGCCGTCTGGGAGGACTCGGCCGCCGGCTCCTGGCCGCGCTGCGGCAGCTGCTGCTGCGGTGCGGAGGCCGACGGAGCGGACTGCTGCGGCTGCTGGGGTACGGCCGGGACCTGCGCGGGGGGCTGCTGCCCCTCCTCGCGGAACCAGTTCGACTCCAGCGTGTCGAAGATCGGGCTGCGGGCGTCGCCGGTGCTCTGGGCCGGGGGCAGGGCCTCCGGCCGGTGCGCCTGCGGCAGCCGCGGCGCCTCGGGCCGCGCGGGCGGTACGGGTGCGTACTCGCCGCCCTGCTGCGGGGCCTGCGGCTGGCGGCCGAACCCGCCCACACCGGGGCCGCCCGGCCGCTGGGGCTGGTAGCCCGGGCGCTCGAACTGGCCGGTGGAGGACGGGTCGACGGGGCTCCGTACGTCCGGACGCTCGAACTGGCCGGTGGTGCTGCCCATGCCGTCGCCCTGGGGCATCGGCGCGTTGAAGTCCGGGCGCGCGAACTCGGCCGTCGAGCCGGGGCCCGAGAGCTCGTCGTGGCCACGGGCCTGGTCGGAACCCCAGCTGGTGGTCTGCGGGCCCGGCAGCTCCGCACGGGCGTCGGCGGCGCCACCGCGCGGCGGCAGCTGCGGCCGCTGACCGCCCGGGGCCGCAGCTCCGGGACCGGGCTGCTGGGCCTGCTGCTGCTGGGGCTGCTGCGGCTGGGCCTGCTGCGGACGCTCGAAGCCGCTGCCCTGCTGGAAGGCGGAAGCACCGGAGGGCGCCGGACGGCCCTGGGAGCCGCTGCCGAAGCCGACGCTGGGCACCGGACCGCGGGTCGGCAGCGGCGCACCGGAGCCGAAGGCACCCTGGCCCTGGCCGGCGGTGGTCGGACCGCCCTGCTGGGGACGGGCCCCGGGAGCACCGGGACCGCCCTGCGGCCGTCCGCCCTGCGGACGCTGGCCGGCACCGTCGCGGCCGGGGAGCGCGGCACGCTGACCGCCGCCGACCTGACCGCGCTGCGGGCCCTGGCTCACGGAGGGGCGTCCGCCCGGACCGGGCACGGAGGCCTGGGCACCGGAGCCGCCCTGGGCGCCGCCCTGGCCGCCCTGGCCCGGCGTCGGGCCCGGCTTCTTGCCGCCCTGGGCGACGTCCACCGGGAGCATGACCAGGGCCGTCGTACCACCCGAGTCGGAGGGGCGCAGCTGGATGCGGATGCCGTGTCGCAGGGACAGGCGGCCGACCACGAACAGACCCATGCGCCGGGAGACGGAGACGTCCACGGTGGGCGGCGACGCGAGTCGCTCGTTGATCGCGGCGAGGTCCTCGGGGGACAGACCGATACCGGTGTCGTGGATCTCGACGAGCACGCGGCCGTCGGGCAGGGCGTGGCCGGTGACCTTGACCTTGGTCTGCGGGGAGGAGAACGAGGTGGCGTTCTCCAGCAGCTCTGCGAGCACGTGCACGAGGTCGTTGACGACGCGGCCGGCGACGTCGGTGCCGGGCACCGAGGCCAGCTCGACGCGCTCGTACTGCTCCACCTCGGACGCGGCGGCGCGCAGGACGTCGACCAGCGGGACGGGGCGGGTCCACCGGCGGCCCGGCTCCTCGCCCGCGAGGACGAGGAGGTTTTCGCCGTTACGGCGCATGCGGGTCGCGAGGTGGTCGAGCTTGAAGAGGGAGGACAGCTGGTCCGGGTCGGCCTCGCGTGACTCCAGTTCGGAGATGAGCGAGAGCTGACGCTGGATGAGGCCCTGCGAGCGGCGCGAGAGGTTGGTGAACATCGCGTTGACGTTGCCCCGCAGGAGGGCCTGCTCGGCGGCGAGGCGGACGGCCTCGCGGTGCACGTCGTCGAAGGCCGCGGCCACCTGGCCGATCTCGTCGCGGGTGTGCAGACCGACCGACTCCACGGACGTGTCCACGTCCTGCGGGTCGGATTCGGACAGCTGCTTGACGAGCTCGGGCAGACGGTCCTGGGCGACACGCGTCGCGGTGTCCTGCAGGCGGCGCAGTGAGCGGATCATCGAGCGGGCCATGACGAAGGCGCCGACGAGGGAGACACCGAGGACGAGGAGGATCAGGGCACCGTTGATGATGGCGTCCTGCTGGGCCTCGTTCTTCAGCTCACGGGCCTTCTGCTCCATCTCCTCGAGCAGGGTCAGCTCGATGACCTTCATCGCCTGGAGCTTGGTGCCGTCCGCGTCGTACCAGTCCAGCCAGGACCGGTTCTTCTCACGGAGGAAGGCGTCCTGGCTGGCCAGCACGCGGCGTGCGTAGTGGTCGGCGCCGGAGATCTCGGAGTTGCTGTCGCCAAGGCCCGCGAGGAGTTCCTCGGTGCGGCCCTGGTAGACGAGCTCGAAGGTGGTCTTCGACTGCTGCTCGCCCTTCTGCGCGGAGAGGGCGTAGAGGCGGTCGTTCTCCTCCAGCTTGCCCTGCTTGTCCGAGGTCTCGGGCAGCGAGGCGGCGATGATCGCACGCTGGATGGATGCGTATTCCTTGGCGGCGGAGAACGCGGCCAGGGCACGCGTACGCTTGATCATCTCCGGGTTGGAGGTGGCCTGCGCCATGTCCTGGGAGAGCGAGAGCAGCGAGACGATCATCGCGTTGTACTCGCTGACGGTCTGCTGGGCGCCGTTGACGTACGCCTTGTCGCGGATCGTTTTGAGGTTCGCGACCTGACGGCCGATCTGCAGCACGTTGTTGCGGATCGACTTGAGGGTGTCGTCCCTCTCGCCCGTGCTCTCGATCCTGTCGGTCGCGGCGGCGAAGGCTTCGACGGCGGTGTCGGTCTGCACGCGGGCACCGTCGACGCTGCTGTTGCTCTTGCCCTTGGAGAGCGAGAGCGGACCCGCGGAGAGGTCGCGCTCCTCCTGGAGCATGGCGGCCAGGTTGGTGGCCTGCCGCGTCATCGTCGTCAGCAGCTGCATGTGCTCGAGCTGCGCGATGTCATTGAGCGAGTCGTTGATACGGAAGCCACCGAGCGTGGTGGCGGCGACGACCGGCAGGGTCAGCAGCGACACGAGTCGCGTGCTGATGCGCCAGTTCTGCATGGCGAGGCGGGAGCCGGGCCCACTGGGGGCCTTCGGTATCGCCGCGTCCTGCTCGGCCGGCCCGGCCTTGTCCTTGGACTTGGCCTTCAGGCTCTTCACGCGGCCCTTCGCCTTCACCGCTGCGGAAGCGTCGGGGCTCACGCCTTCGACAGCCGGCCCGCGGTTCTGGGCGTGCTGGGGCGAGGAGCCACGGTCGGTCCCGCCGCGCGGGTCCTGCTCCGCCGCAGCGTCCCCACGGCCCTGGCGGGCCTGGGGAGACCCCTTGTCATCCCTCTTGAATCGTCCCTGCACTAGCGTCGCAACCTCTGGACCAGGCGTCCCGCCGGGCGACCGGCGGAACGGTGTCGAGTCGTGGGGCACTTTCGGCCCCATGGTGGTCGTCGGTGACCGGCGCGTGTCCCTTTCTCTCCGCCGCTCGGCGCTGAGTCGCGCCACCTGCGCGCCGGACTGAGTCCCGCGGCGGTCCCGCGAATTCCAGCACAGTGGCGGATCTCCAACAAGGTGCGCGTGTCGGCCCGGAGAGTCGGTCACGGCTCGTAATGGACGCACTACGCGATGTGCGACCACATTCGGTTGAAATCGGACTTACGTCATCCAAACAACGCGGCTGGCAAGGTGTCCCAGTCGCGATGATCAGGAGCGGAATGGCGCATTCAGTGGCGCAATGTCCGTTTCGGTGGGCGTGATCGACTGTCCATTTTGGAATTAATGTCCGGTCGCGGGTGAGGAAACTCACATAGCCGTGGCCATTACTTCCCGGTTCGCCAGGGGATTCAGATGTTTAGCCTTGCCCCTTGAAGGGTTGGGCCAGGGCTGGTGCCCGCGCCGGCCGACATCCACAGATCGAACCGAGGACCCCGAACTCCGATGAAGACGACGATGTTCCGCAACATAGCCAACCCCCGCCGCACCACCCTCGCGCACCTCAAGGACGCCGAGGAGCTGCAGGCGGCCCCGGCCACTCCGGAGCACGCCGTCGAGCTGCCGACGCAGACCGCCAACCCCCGGCGCACGGTCCTGATGGACGCGCCGGTCGCTGCCGCCGCGCAGTAAGCCGCCCCGCACGGAACGTGAAGCGCCGCTGCCCGCCGCGTTAGCCTGGGGACCGCAGACTCCAGCCAGCGGAAATACAGAGGGGCAGACGCAACACGTGCGCATCGCCAGGTTCTCGATCGACGGCAATGTCGCGTTCGGCGCGGTCGAGGGCGACGCCGCCCCCGGCAACGAAGCGTCGCTCGTGCTCGACATCATCAAGGGCATCCCGTTCGCGGACTTCGAGCTCTCGGGCACGAAGGTCCCGCTGAGCAAGGTCCGCCTGCTGCCGCCCGTGCTCCCGAACAAGGTCGTGGCCATCGGCCGCAACTACGCGGAGCACGCGGCGGAGCTCGGCAACGCCATCTTTGACGATCAAGGCCGTCCGGACGCCCCCATCACCTTCTTCAAGCCGTCCACCTCCGTGGTCGGCCCGGGTGACCCGATCACCTACCCCTCCTTCTCCCAGGACCTCCACCACGAGGCGGAACTCGCCGTGGTCATCGGCCGCATGTGCCGAGAGGTCCCCAGGGAGCGCGTCAAGGACGTCATCCTCGGCTACACCTGCGCCAACGACGTCACGGCGCGCGACGTGCAGCAGCGCGAGAAGCAGTGGGCCCGGGCCAAGGGCTTCGACAGCTCCTGCCCCCTCGGCCCCTGGATCGAGACCGACCTGGACCCGGGTGACCTGGCCATCCAGTGCACCGTCAACGGCCGGCAGCGCCAGCTCGGCCGCACCAGCGACATGGTCCGCTCCATCGAGGACCTGGTCGTCCACATCACCGAGGCCATGACGCTGCTCCCCGGCGACGTCATCCTCACGGGGACCCCGGCCGGAGTCGGCCCCCTCAACGTCGGCGACGAGGTCGCCGTCACCATCGAAGGCATCGGCACTCTCACCAACAAGGTGATCAAGCGTGGTTAACGGACCTGTCCGCGTACGTTTCTGTCCCTCCCCGACCGGCAACCCCCACGTGGGTCTGGTCCGCACCGCCCTGTTCAACTGGGCGTTCGCGCGCCACCACGGCGGCACGTTCGTCTTCCGTATCGAGGACACCGACGCGGCCCGCGACTCCGAGGAGTCCTACGACCAGCTGCTCGACTCGCTGCGGTGGCTCGGTTTCACCTGGGACGAGGGACCGGAGGTCGGCGGTCCGCACGCGCCGTACCGCCAGTCCGAGCGCATGGACATCTACGCGGACGTCGCGAAGAAGCTGCTCGACGGCGGCTACGCGTACCACTGCTACTGCACCACCGAGGAGCTCGACGCGCGCCGGGCCGCAGCCCGCGCGGCCGGCCGGCCCTCCGGCTACGACGGCCACTGCCGCGAGCTCACCACCGTGCAGATCGAGGCCTACCAGGGCGAGCACCGGCCCGCGATCGTCCGCTTCCGGATGCCCGACGAGCCCATCACCTTCACCGACCTGGTCCGCGGCGAGCTGACCTTCACCCCGGAGAACGTGCCGGACTTCGGCATCGTCCGGGCCAACGGCGCCCCGCTCTACACCCTGGTCAACCCGGTGGACGACGCGCTGATGGAGATCACGCACGTCCTGCGCGGCGAGGACCTGCTCTCCTCCACCCCCCGCCAGATCGCCCTCTACAAGGCGCTGATCGAGCTGGGCGTCGCCAAGGGCACCCCCGCCTTCGGCCACCTGCCGTACGTGATGGGCGAGGGCAACAAGAAGCTCTCCAAGCGTGACCCCGAGGCCTCGCTCAACCTGTACCGCGAGCGCGGCTTCCTCCCCGAGGGCCTGCTGAACTACCTCTCGCTCCTCGGCTGGTCCTTCTCCAAGGACCAGGACGTCTTCTCCATCGAGCAGATGGTCGAGAAGTTCGACATCGACGGCGTGAACGCCAACCCGGCGCGCTTCGACCTGAAGAAGGCCGAGTCGATCAACGGCGACCACATCCGCCTGCTCGACCCGAAGGTGTTCGCGGACCGCTGCGCCCCGTGGCTGCAGGCCCCGCACGCCAACTGGGAGCCGGAGGACTTCGACACCGAGGCCTGGGAGCGCATCGCGCCGTACGCCCAGACGCGCGTGGGGGTCCTGTCGGAGATCACCGCCAACGTGGACTTCCTGTTCCGCAAGGAGCCCGCCTTGGACCAGGCCTCCTGGGACAAGGCGATGAAGGGTGAGCCGGCGGCCCTGCTGACCACCGCCCGCGAGAAGCTGGCCGACGCCGACTGGTCGGACCCCGAGTCCCTCAAGCAGGCCGTCCTGACCGCCGGCGAGGCCCACGGCCTCAAGCTCGGCAAGGCCCAGGCCCCGGTCCGGGTGGCCGTCACGGGCCGCACGGTCGGCCTGCCGCTCTTCGAGTCGCTGGAGATCCTGGGCAAGGAGCGCTCGCTGTCCCGCATCGACGCGGCCCTGGCCAAGCTGGCCGGCTGATCCGCAGCAGCACCGTCACGTCCCGCAGGGGGCGGCGCCCGCACCCGGGCCGCCGCCCCCTGCGGCGTTGCCGCGGGGGCGTTGCCCCGGGCGGGTCCGCGGGGCCGTTCGCACGTGTCGCCGGCTCCGGTGACGGACTTCCTGATCGTGCCCACCTCGCAGGTGCCCGCGGCGTAGGCTCGGGCACATGCCGATCCGCGCTGTGCTGTGGGACATCGACGACACCCTCTTCGACTACACGGGGGCCGACGCGGCCGGTCTCACGGCCCAGCTGGCGGCGGCCCGGCTCGCGGGGCGGTACGGGACCCCCGTGCAGGCGCTCGCGCGCTGGCGGGAGATCACAGACCGCCACTGGGCGCGCTTCGCCGCCGGTGTGGGCACCTTCCAGGGGCAGCGGCAGGAGCGGGTGCGGGAGTTCCTCGACGAGCCCGGCATGACCGCGGCCGAGGCCGACGCGTGGTTCGACCAGTACGTGGAGCACTACAAGGCCGCCTGGACCCTCTTCCCCGACGTCGTGCCGGCGCTCGACGCCCTGGCCGCCGACTACCGGCACGGCGTGCTCTCCAACTCCTCCACGGCCAACCAGGACCCCAAGCTGCGCCGGCTCGGGCTGCGCGAGCGCTTCGAGGTGCTGGTCTGCGCCGTCGAGCTCGGCGTCAGCAAGCCCGAGGCGAAGGCGTTCCTCGCCGCGTGCGAGGCGCTCGGACTGCCGCCGGAGGATGTGGCGTACGTGGGGGACCAGCCCGAGATCGACGCGCGCGGGGCCCGCGACGCCGGGCTGCTGGCCGTCTGGATCGACCGGGACGGCCGCAGAGGGCCCGGCCCCGAGGGGGCGCACCGGATCGAAGGCCTTGACCGGCTGCCCGGGCTGCTGGCACGGGATACCCGTTTTGGAGCACGGTCAGGCATCCGGTAATGTTCTTTCTGCGCCGCCGGAGCGGGCCGAAAGGCCGGACGGAGGCGCCACTCGAAAGAAAATCCCCCAAGGGGTTGACTTTCGGTGGGGTATAGTGTAATTGGCAACACGAGGGTTTCTGGTTCCCTTATTCTAGGTTCGAGTCCTGGTACCCCAGCGCAGTGCAGCAGTAACGCAGTGCTTAGCCCCCGTTGTGTAGCGGCCTAGCACGCCGCCCTCTCAAGGCGGTAGCGCCGGTTCGAATCCGGTCGGGGGTACAGATCCTTCCCGCAAGATCTCCTTTGGGTAGCTCCCGGACGTCTTGATGCAGGATCGCTAGGGCCCCCGTTGTGTAGCGGCCTAGCACGCCGCCCTCTCAAGGCGGTAGCGCCGGTTCGAATCCGGTCGGGGGTACTGGTCTGGTATAGACCACATTGGGCTATGGTGTAATTGGCAACACGAAGGTTTCTGGTTCCTTTGTTCTAGGTTCGAGTCCTGGTAGCCCAGCGCAGTACAAGCAAGCCCCCGTTGTGTAGCGGCCTAGCACGCCGCCCTCTCAAGGCGGTAGCGCCGGTTCGAATCCGGTCGGGGGTACGCACAGGAGAGGCCCTCCGCGTTCATCGCGGAGGGCCTCTTCGCTGTCCGCCGGTTCCTGCCGACGCGCCAGACAAGTGCGGGCCCGGAAGCGCGTGTTCGGACGTGTGCGGCGTCGTACGCGCCCCCGGGCCCGGAGGTGAGCAGGGGTGGGGTCGGGGCGTCAGCCGGAGCGGCGCAGCGCCTCCGTGAGGCGGGCGGCCGCATCGATGACCGCCTGGGCGTGCATCCGGCCGGGGTGGCGGGTCAGGCGTTCGATCGGCCCGGAGACCGACACGGAGGCCACCACGCGGTTCGACGGCCCGCGTACCGGCGCCGAGACGGACGCCACGCCCGGCTCCCGCTCGCCGATCGACTGCGCCCAGCCGCGGCGCCGTACGCCCGAGAGCGCCGTCGCCGTGAAACGCGCGCCCTGCAGGCCGCGGTGGAGCCGCTCGGGCTCCTCCCAGGCCATCAGGATCTGCGCGGCCGAGCCGGCCTTCATCGGCAGGGTCGAGCCCACCGGGACGGTGTCCCGCAGGCCCGACAGCCGTTCCGCCGCCGCCACGCAGATGCGCATGTCTCCCTGACGGCGGTAGAGCTGCGCGCTCTCGCCCGTCACGTCACGGAGGTGGGTGAGTACCGGTCCCGCCGTGGCCAGCAGGCGGTCCTCGCCGGCCGCGGCGGCGAGTTCCGCCAGCCGCGGACCGAGGATGAACCGGCCCTGCATGTCCCTCGCCACCATCCGGTGGTGTTCCAGTGCCACGGCAAGGCGATGTGCCGTGGGTCGTGCGAGCCCTGTCGCCGCGACCAGCCCGGCGAGGGTGGCCGGACCGGACTCCAGTGCGCTCAATACCAGAGCTGCCTTGTCGAGAACGCCGACGCCGCTAGAGTTGTCCATGAAACGATATTCGCGTCTCACACTGTGAAACGCAAGTTCAATTTTTCCAAGAACCAGCGAGTCTGTATGTGCGGGTCCACGAACCACTGGGTCCGAGCCGTCGTCCGGGACGTGGGGTACGGGCGTCTGGCGCACGAATCTCTATGAAGCGCCGGCACAACCCGCCGGCCGGAGGGAAAGCGATGGGTAGGACACTCGCGGAGAAGGTCTGGGACGACCATGTCGTCCGGCGCGCCGAAGGCGAGCCCGACCTCCTCTTCATCGATCTGCACCTGCTGCACGAGGTGACCAGCCCGCAGGCCTTCGACGGACTGCGCCAGGCCGGCCGCAAGGTCCGACGCCTCGACCTCACCATCGCGACCGAGGACCACAACACCCCCACCCTCGACATCGACAAGCCGATCGCGGACCCGGTCTCCCGGGCGCAGCTGGAGACGCTGCGCGCGAACTGCGCCGAGTTCGGTGTCCGCCTGCACTCGCTGGGCGACGTGGAACAGGGTGTGGTCCACGTCGTGGGACCGCAGCTGGGCCTGACCCAGCCCGGCACCACCGTGGTCTGCGGCGACTCGCACACCTCCACGCACGGCGCCTTCGGCGCGCTGGCCTTCGGCATCGGCACGAGCCAGGTCGAACACGTGCTGGCCACCCAGACGCTGCCGCTGGCCCGCCCGAAGACGATGGCGATCACCGTCACCGGCGCGCTGGCCGAGGGGGTCACCGCCAAGGACCTGATCCTGGCGATCATCGCGAAGATCGGCACCGGCGGCGGCCAGGGCTACATCCTGGAGTACCGCGGCGAGGCCATCGAGAAGCTCTCGATGGAAGCCCGCATGACCATCTGCAACATGTCGATCGAGGCCGGCGCCCGCGCGGGCATGATCGCCCCCGACCGGACCACCTTCGACTACCTGCAGGGCCGCGACCACGCCCCCGTGGGCGAGGACTGGGACGCGGCGGTCGCGTACTGGAAGACCCTGCGCACCGACGAGGACGCGGTCTTCGACGCGGAGGTCGTCATCGACGGCGCCGCGCTCTCCCCGTTCGTCACCTGGGGCACCAACCCCGGCCAGGGCGCGCCGCTGTCGGCCAACGTCCCCGACCCGGCTTCGTACGAGGACGCTTCGGAGCGCCTCGCGGCCGAAAAGGCCCTGGAGTACATGGGGTTGACCGCCGGGCAGCCGCTGCGCGACATCAGGGTCGACACCGTCTTCGTAGGTTCCTGCACCAACGGCCGCATCGAGGACCTGCGCGCCGTCGCCGGGATCATCGAGGGCCGCAAAGTCGCCGACGGCGTACGGATGCTGGTCGTACCGGGCTCGGTCCGCGTCGCCCTCCAGGCGGTGGAAGAGGGCCTGGACAAGGTCTTCAAGGAGGCCGGCGCCGAGTGGCGGCACGCGGGCTGTTCGATGTGCCTGGGCATGAACCCGGACCAACTGGCGCCCGGTGAGCGCTCCGCGTCCACCTCCAACCGCAACTTCGAGGGCCGGCAGGGCAAGGGCGGGCGTACGCACCTGGTCTCCCCGCAGGTGGCCGCCGCCACCGCCGTGCTGGGCCATCTGGCCTCGCCCGCCGACCTGTCCGCCGCCGACGCGACCGCCGGAGTCTGAACCATGGAAGCCTTCACCGTCCACACCGGCCGGGCCGTCCCGCTGCGCCGCAGCAATGTCGACACCGACCAGATCATCCCGGCCCACTGGCTCAAGAAGATCACCCGCGACGGCTTCGAGGACGGACTCTTCGAGGCCTGGCGCAAGGACCCGGAGTTCGTCACGAACCGCCCGGAGCGCGCCGGCGCGACCGTGCTCGTCGCCGGCCCCGACTTCGGCACCGGCTCCTCCCGTGAGCACGCCGTCTGGGCCCTGCAGAACTTCGGCTTCAAGACGGTCATCTCCTCCCGCTTCGCCGACATCTTCCGCGGGAACTCGCTGAAGAACGGTCTGCTGACCGTCGTGCTCCCGCAGGAGACCGTCGACCGGCTGTGGGAGCTGACGGAGGCCGACCCCGCCGCCGAGATCACGGTCGACCTGGTCGACCGCCAGGTGAGCGCGGAAGGCATCGTGGCCGAGTTCGAACTCGACGACAACGCCCGCTGGCGTCTGCTGGAAGGCCTGGACGACATCTCGCTCACCCTTCAGAACGAAGCGGACATCGCCACCTACGAAAGCGCCCGTCCGGCCTTCAAGCCGCGCACCATTCAGGCCTGATTCCTGCCTGATCAGCGGTTATTCACCTCCGGGTGATCACAACGACAACGCTGTGCCCCCCGCCCTCCGGCGGGGGGCACAGCCGTTTGTTGAGGCCCCGTGAGGCGACAACTCGCCCCAGATGGCACAATCTGTGCATGGAACGCGACAGTCAACTCGAGCTCTACGAGTTCGTCGCGGACCGGCTGAAAGAAGCACACACACGGGTGCGCTCACTGCAAGTCCCGGAGGGCGTAAGGATGGCGCTGTCCCGGAAGCTGTTGGTCGTCACGGCCGCGGCGAAGCATGATCTCGCCGATGCGGCAAGGCGCCTGGACAGGTTGATGAAGGACCTCGACGAGGGTCGATTCCCTGAAGGCGACTGATGCGAAGGAACTCCGTAACCGCCTCCGGCGTTGCGGCACTAGGGTGATTAGCCCGTTTCGTGTTTGATTTGCGGTATATATCCGCCTAACGTGCGAAATAAGCTTGAACACATTCGTTCTGGCGAAGTCTCCGAAGGGGAAGACGTGAACAAGGCGCAGCTCGTAGAAGCGATTGCCGACAAGCTGGGCGGCCGCCAGCAGGCCGCGGACGCTGTCGACGCGGTACTGGACGCCATCGTCCGCGCTACCGTCGCGGGCGACCGGGTCTCGGTCACGGGCTTCGGCTCGTTCGAGAAGGTCGACCGTCCGGCCCGTTACGCCCGCAACCCGCAGACGGGTGAGCGCGTCCGGGTCAAGAAGACCTCGGTGCCCCGATTCCGTGCCGGCCAGGGCTTCAAGGACCTGGTCAGCGGCACCAAGAAGCTGCCCAAGGGCGGCGAGGTGTCGGTGAAGAAGGCTCCGAAGGGCAGCCTCACCGGCGGTGCCTCCGCGACGGTCAAGAAGGCCGCGGCGAAGAAGGCCACCACCGCGAAGAAGGCCGCTGCGAAGACCACGGTCGCAAAGAAGGCCGCCGCGAAGAAGACCACGGCGACCGCCAAGAAGACCGCCGTGAAGAGCACCGCCACGGCGAAGAAGACCACCGCCGCCGCCAAGAAGGCCACCACCGCGAAGAAGACCACGGCCGCGGCGAAGAAGACCACCGCAGCCGCGAAGAAGACCGCCCCGGCGGCGAAGAAGACCACCGCAGCGACGAAGGCGCCGGCCAAGAAGACGGCGACCCGCAAGGCCACCGCGAAGAAGACCACCGCCCGCAAGAAGTAGGGGCACGAGTCACACACGCCGGGCCGGCTTCCCTCCGCTGGGGAAGCCGGCCCGCGGTGCGTTGCGGGGCCCGCCGGCCGCCCCGTGGACGTCCCGGCGGACCGGTTCAGAAGGTCTGGAGCGTGATCAGGGTGATCCGCAGGTCCGCGCCCCTGCCGTCCGTCTCGATCCGGACCCGCTGCCCGGGCCGCAGCAGTCGCAGGCCGCCCGCGTCGAACGCCGGGGCCTCGAAGGGCACCGGGGTGCCGTCGTCCAGCAGCACACTGCCGCTGCGGGTCTGGGAGTCGTACGTGTACGCGGTCGCCTGCATGCCCGCACTGTATCGGGCCGTGTGGCGCCCCACGCCGAGAGCGAGCGCCGTACGCAGGTCCGCCGCCGTGTCCACGTCGCGGCGCACGCTGTCCACGTCCGCCAGTGCGATTTCCACCGCCCCCGAGGCGGAATGCCTGGCCCGCGACGCACCCCCGAAGGAAGGGGCCAATTCCACGCCGGGCGCGGCGGAAAGCAGGGTCGTACCGATTCCGGCCGCATCCGCCAGAAATGCCCGCGGAAATGCCGACGCGTTTTCGAGCACGCGTAGCAATTCGTAGGGCCGCAGCGCCGGCAGGTCCGCGTTCATCGCCGCGACCGGGGCGGCGGGCCGGGCCCGACGGGCCGCCCGCGCGCCGTGCGCCAGTGCCGCGTTGAGTCCGGCCAAGGGGGCGTCCGGGACGATCCGCGCCCCCAGCCCGGCCAGTTCCGCACCGGCCGCGGCGTCGTCCGTGACGACCACCACATCCGAGACCGCGGTGCAGGCCAGCGCCCCCGCGACGGTGTCCAGGGCGAAAGCCAGGGCCAATCCCGGACGTGAGGCCCCCACGGCCGCGGCGAGACGGCTCTTGGCCACCGACAGGGGCTTCAGCGGGACCACCAGGCTCCAGACGGCGTTCGTGACGGACCCCTTCCCTCCGGTACGCTCCGGCCCCTCCCCGGGCCAAGGCCGGGTCATGACCCGGTCATGTGTCGGCCCATTGTCGCCCCCGCCGGGCAGCCCGGGGGTCCGGCGGGGTGAGCGGGGCGTACGGTGTTCTCGACAGAGACCGGGCCCGGGGTGACACTTGTCCGGCCGACGACGAGGTGCCCCGGCCGCGACCGGTCCTAGAGGAAGGTGTCCGAGTGTCCCGCCGCAGAATCGGCTTCTGGTACCGCCTGGCGGCGGTCATCGCAAAACCGCCGCTGGTAGTGCTCTTCAAGCGGGACTGGCGGGGAATGGAGCACATTCCGGCCGAGGGCGGCTTTATCACCGCCGTCAATCACAACTCGTATCTGGACCCGCTCTCCTACGCGCACTTCCAGTACAACACCGGCCGGGCGCCCCGATTGCTGGCCAAGGCCGCCCTCTTCAAGGTCCCCTTTGTCGGGTCGATCCTCCGCGGCAGCGGGCAGATCCCCGTCTACCGGGAGAGCACCAACGCCCTGGACGCATTCCGGGCCGCCGTCGATGCCATCGGGCGCGGCGAATGCGTCGCCTTTTACCCCGAGGGCACCCTGACCCGGGATCCCGACATGTGGCCGATGGCCGGCAAGACCGGCGTCGCCCGGGTGGCGCTGATCACCAGGGCGCCCGTCATTCCGGTGGCCCAGTGGGGCGCGAACCTCGCCATGCCGCCGTACGCCAAGGAGAACAAGGTCCGGCTCTTTCCGCGCAAGACCCTCCAGGTGCTCGCCGGACCGCCCGTGGACCTCTCGGCCTACTACGACCGGGAACCCACCCCGGAGGTCCTCAAGGAGGCCACCGAGGCCATCATGGCGGCCGTCACCCGGCTCCTGGAGGAGGTGCGGGGGGAGACGGCGCCCGAGCAGCCGTACGACCATCGCAACGCCAGGGCGGAACAGCGGCGCAAGGCCGCAGGGGAGGGCAAGAAGTGACACGTCCCATGAAGGCGACCGTCTTCGGAACAGGCTCCTGGGGCACGGCCTTCGCGATCGTGCTCGCCGACGCCGGCTGCGAGGTCACCCTGTGGGGCCGCCGCAGCGAGGTCGTCGACGCCATCAACACCGGCCGGACCAACCCGGACTACTTCCCCGACGTCGAACTCCCCGCGAACATCCGGGCCACGGGCGACCCGGCCGAGGCAGCCGCGGGCGCCGACTTCACCGTCCTGGCCGTCCCCTCGCAGACCCTGCGCGACAACCTCGCCGTCTGGGCCCCGCTGCTGGCCCCCGACACGGTGCTCGTCTCCCTGATGAAGGGCATCGAACTCGGCACCGCCAAGCGGATGAGCGAGGTCATCGAAGAGGTCGCCAAGATCCCCGCCGAGCGGATCGCCGTCGTCACCGGCCCCAATCTGGCCGCCGAGATCGCCGCCCGCCAGCCCGCGGCCTCCGTCGTCGCCTGCGTGGACGAGGCCGTCGCCCAGCGCCTCCAGGCCGCCTGCCACACCGCGTACTTCCGCCCGTACACCAGCACCGACGTCATCGGCTGCGAACTCGGCGGCGCTGTCAAGAACGTCATCGGCCTCGCCGTCGGCATCGCGGACGGCATGGGCCTCGGCGACAACACCAAGGGCTCGCTCATCACCCGCGGACTCGCCGAAGCGACCCGTCTGGGCGTGGCCATGGGCGCCGACCCGCTCACCTTCTCCGGCCTCGCGGGCCTCGGCGACCTGGTCGCCACCTGCTCCTCGCCGCTCTCCCGGAACCACACCTTCGGCACCAACCTCGGCCGCGGCATGACCCTGGAGGAGACCATCGCGGTCACCAGGCAGACCGCCGAAGGAGTCAAGTCCTGCCAGTCGGTGGCCGATCTGGCGAGCCGCCACGGGGTGGACATGCCGATCACCGAGACGGTGGTGGACATCGTCCACCACGGCAAGCCGACCCTGGTGGCCCTGAAGGAACTGATGGGCCGCAGCGCCAAACCGGAACGTCGCTGACTCCGATCCGGACGCATGAGCGGGTACGCTCATGCCGATATGAGCAGCGAGAACCTCCCCCAGACCCCTGAGCAGCAGGGCCGCAAGCCCCGCGTGGCCGTCGTGTTCGGCGGCCGCAGCTCGGAACACGCCATCTCGGTCGTCACGGCGGGCGCCGTCCTGCGCTCCATCGACCGGTCCAAGTACGAGGTGCTGCCCATCGGCATCACCACGGACGGCCGGTGGGCGCTGACCGCCGACGAGCCCTCGCGGATGGCCATCGCAGACCGCAGGCTCCCGAGTGTCGAGGAGCTCGCCGAGTCCGAGGACGGCGCCGTCGTGCTCTCGGTCGACCCGGCCAGCCGCCAGGTCGTCTACACCGAGCCGGGCGCCGTCCCGAAGGCTCTGGGCGAGGTCGACGTCGTCTTCCCCGTGCTGCACGGCCCCTACGGCGAGGACGGCACCCTCCAGGGCCTCCTGGAGCTCGCCGGCATCCCGTACGTCGGTTCGGGCGTCCTCGCCTCGGCCGTCGGGCAGGACAAGGACTACATGAAGCGGGTGTTCACCTCCTTCGGGCTGAGCGTCGGCCCGTACGTGACCATCCGCCCCCGTGAGTGGGAGGCCGACCGGGACGCCGCCACGGCCCGGATCCTGGACTTCGCCGCCGAGCACGGCTGGCCGCTCTTCGTGAAGCCCGCCCGGGCCGGCTCCTCGATCGGCATCACCAAGGTCGACGACGCCTCCGGCCTGGAGGCCGCCGTCAAGGAGGCCCGCCGCCACGACCCGAAGATCATCGTGGAGGCGCTGCTGCGCGGCCGCGAGATCGAGTGCGGCGTCCTGGAGTTCGAGGACGGGCCGCGGGCCAGCGTGCCCGCCGAGATCCCGCCGGTGTCCAGCCACGACTTCTACGACTTCGAGGCGAAGTACATCGACTCCGCCTCCGGGATCGTGCCCGCCCCGCTCACCCCGGAGCAGACCGCCGAGGTGCGGCGGCTCGCGATCGAGGCCTTCGAGGCCGCGTCCTGCGAGGGCCTCGTGCGCGCCGACTTCTTCCTCACCGAGGACGGCGAGTTCGTCATCAACGAGATCAACACGATGCCCGGTTTCACGCCGATCTCGATGTACCCGCTGATGTGGGAGAAGACCGGCATCGCCTACCCGGAGCTGGTGGACCGCCTGATCCAGGCGGCCCTGCGCCGCTCCACCGGACTGCGCTAGCAGCAGGCAGAGCCGCCGCCCGCCGGCCGCCCCGCACGGGGGCGGCCGGCGGGCGGCGGTGTGCCGGAGCTCAGTAGGAGGCGATGCCCACGGGCACGGTCGCGGCGATCGCCGCGGACAGACCGACGAGCAAGCCCGCGTCCGTGGCATGCTCCTTGTCGACCCGGACCTCCGTGTAGGCCAGCCGCATCCCGGTGGTGAAACGGAATCCGCCGTCGTCACGCTTCTCCAGCAGCCAGGCCACGCCGTTCACCTCGACGCCCCCCTGCTTCGGATCCAGTATCTCGGGGGGCCTGGGGACACCGCACCGCAGTACGATCGCCGAGCCGCCCCACGAGGCGGTCAGGTCGGACTCCGGTTCGGTCCGGGTCCGTGCCAGGCCGGCCACCGTATCCGGGAGTTCCTCGTGCAGCGCCGCACAGAACCCCGCGACACGGCCCGGCGGCGCGGGCGGCGGTTCCACCCGGGCCTCGGAACCGCCCGGGGAGCATCCCGCCAGGGCGGCGGGCACGGCCAGGGCGACGGGCACGGCCAGGACACGGAGGGGCCGGTGGTGGAGGGACATCACCGGCCAAGAGTAGACGGGGGCTACAGATGGACCACCGGGCAGGTCAGGGTGCGGGTGATCCCCTCCACCTGCTGGACCTTGGCGACGACCATGCGGCCGAGCTCGTCCACGGTGTCGGCCTGGGCGCGCACGATCACGTCGTACGGACCTGTCACGTCCTCGGCCTGGATCACCCCCGGGATCTGGCCGATGGACTCGGCGACGAACGACGCCTTGCCCACCTCGGTCTGGATGAGGATGTACGCCTGTACCACAAAACCTCCAGGGCGGCCACGAGGATCATTTCCCCTAACCTTCGGGTGAACCCCACACGATGGACGGGGCCGGGGGAAGAAGGGACGCCACGGTACCGCGTCGCCGTGCGCCACGGGGAGACCCGGGGGCCCGGCGCCACGCACAGCGGGGCGTACGGAGAGCAGAAGTTGACGTATCTGTTGACGGTACCCAGAGCTGTGACGGCTCGCGACCGCAAGCGGACTGGGCAAGAAGGGGCACAGCGATGAAGGGCACTGTCGGCGAGCTGGGGGAGTTCGGGCTGATCAGGGAGCTCACCTCACGACTCACCACCACCCCGGCGGTCCGGCTCGGACCCGGCGACGACGCGGCGGTCGTCTCGGCCCCCGACCGGCGGGTCGTGGCGAGCACCGACATCCTGCTGGAGGGCCGGCACTTCCGGCGCGACTGGTCCACGGCCTACGACGTCGGACGCAAGGCCGCCGCGCAGAACCTGGCGGACATCGCGGCCATGGGGGCGGTGCCGACCGCGCTGCTGCTCGGCCTCGTCGTGCCCGCCGAACTCCCGGTGACCTGGCCCACCGAGCTGATGGACGGCATCCGCGACGAGTGCCAGGTCGCCGGCGCGGCCGTGGTCGGCGGGGACGTGGTCCGCGGGGACACCATCACCGTCTCCATCACCGCCCTCGGCGACCTGCGCAACCACGAGCCGGTCCTGCGTTCCGGAGCCCAGCCCGGAGACGTCGTCGCCGTCACCGGCTGGCTCGGCTGGTCCGCGGCCGGCTTCGCCGTGCTCTCGCGCGGCTTCCGCTCCCCGCGGGCGTTCGTGGAGGCCCACCGGCGCCCCGAGCCGCCGTACCACGCCGGCCCCGCGGCCGCCGGCCTCGGCGCCAGCGCCATGACCGACGTCAGCGACGGCCTGATCGCGGACCTCGGGCACATCGCCGAGGCCAGCAAGGTCCGCATCGACCTGCGCTCGGCCGCCGTCGACATTCCGACCCAGATGCACGACATCGGGCAGGCCGTCGGCGTGGACCCGCTCCAGTGGGTGCTCACCGGGGGAGAGGACCACGCGATCGTCGCCACCTTCCCGCCCGACGTGAAGCTCCCCGCCCGCTGGAAGGTCATCGGCGAGGTGCTCAACCGCTCCGCGCTGCCCCAGGTGACCGTGGACGGAGCGCCCTGGACCAGCACCGGAGGCTGGGACCACTTCGGGGCCGAGCCGGCCCCCCAGGACGGCACGCTGTGAACACGGCACCGCCGCTGTGCCTGACCGTCGCCGGATCCGACTCCGGCGGCGGCGCGGGCATCCAGGCCGACCTCAAGACCATGCTGGCCCTCGGCGTGCACGGCATGAGCGTGGTGACCGCCGTGACCGCCCAGAACTCCCTCGGAGTACGGGGAGTCTGGGAGCTGCCCGCCGAGGCCGTCACGGCCCAGTACCGGGCCGTCGTGGACGACATCGGCGTGCACGCCGTGAAGACCGGCATGCTCTCCTCCGCCGCACTGGTGGAGACCGTGGCCGCGCTGCTGGCCGACACCGCGGCCCCGGCCGTCGTGGACCCCGTCGGCGTCTCCAAGCACGGGGACGCGCTGCTCGCCGCCTCGGCGCTGGACGCCGTACGCGGCGAACTGCTGCCGCGGGCCACCGTGGCCACGCCCAACCTCGACGAGGTCGCCCAGCTCACCGGCATCGCCGTGGAGTCCGAGGACGGCATGCGGCGGGCCGCCGACGCGATCCTCGGCCACGGCCCCCGCTGGGCGCTCATCAAGGGCGGGCACCTCGCGGCGCACGGCGGCGAGGCCGTCGACCTGCTCACCGACGGCACCGAGGAACTCTGGCTGCGCGCCCCGCGCCACTCCAACCGGCACACCCACGGCACCGGCTGCACCCTCGCCAGCGCGATCGCGGCGGGACTGGCCAAGGGCCTGGCCGTCCCGGAGGCCGTCACGGCCGCCAAGGAGTACGTGACGGGCGGCATCGCCGCCGGCTTCGCACTCGGCGGGGGCATCGGCCCGGTGGATCACGCCTGGCGGCTGCGCTGACCCCGCCCGGAGCACCGGGAGCCCGGCCGCCGGGACCCCCCGGACAAGGCAAAAGGCCGGTCCACCAGAGGTGGACCGGCCTTCTTGGCAACCGGAAGGGGCTGCGCTACGACGGGCGTCAGCGCGAGACCTTGCCGGCCTTGATGCACGAGGTGCAGGCGTTGAGGCGCTTCGGCGTCCCATTGACCACGGCACGGACGCGCTGGATGTTCGGGTTCCAGCGACGCGAGGTGCGGCGGTGCGAGTGGGAGATGTTGTTGCCGAAGCTCGGCCCCTTGGCGCAAACGTCGCAGTTGGCAGCCACAGGTCACTCCAAAGACTTCAGATGCAATTACAGTGAATCCGGCGCACCGGACCAGAGGTCTGAAGTGGTTTGCCGGGGAGAAGACCCGACTCTCATCGGGCAACCGGAGCAGCATACAACGACTGCGCCCGTCCAAGAAAACTACCATGGCGGCCGACGACCCCGCCCCGCGGTCCGGACCCCGGGAGTGCGGTCCTTCGTTACCCTGCGGTGAACCCTGGCCTGCACAAGGAGGAACGCCCGGTGCCGCACGAGCCGCAGCCGCAGCCCGCCGACGAGCTCGACGCCGAGGCCGTGCGCACCTGGAGCTCACTCGCCCTGGCCGCGCTGGGCCGGGCCCGCGAGGACATCGACGCGATCAACGTCTACCCGGTCGCCGACGCGGACACCGGCACCAACCTCTACCTCACCGCCGAGTCGGCCGACCGGGCCCTGGCCGAGGCCTTCGACAGCGCCGCCCACGCCGCGGGGACCCCCGAACCCACCTCGCTGTCCGAGGCCGTACGGGCCTGGGCGCACGGCGCGCTCGTCGGCGCCCGCGGGAACTCCGGCACCATCCTCGCCCAGCTGCTGCGCGGAGTGGCCGACGTGCTCGGCGCCGAGCACGAGGGCCGCCGGCCCGGCCCCGGCGGGCTGCTGGCCCACGCCCTCACCCGGGCCGCGGAGGAGGCGTACGCGGCCGTCGCACACCCGGTGGAGGGCACCATGCTCACCGTCGCGGGCGCCGCCGCGCGGGCCGGTGAAGCGGCCTCGGCGGCCGCCGGCACCGCGGCGGACGTGGCCCGTGCGGCCTACGACGGCGCCCGCGCGGCACTCGCCGACACCCCCGGGCAGCTCGCCGTGCTGGGCCGGGCCGGGGTGGTCGACGCCGGCGGCTGCGGGCTGGTCGCCGTCCTCGGCGCCCTCTGGCAGACGCTGTCCGGCCAGGAGCCGGCCGCCGAACCGCTCGCGGGGGCCGGCCGGACGGCGCCGCCCCCACCGAGGCCGGCCGACCCCTGCGAGCAGGGCGAGGACGGGCCCGCGTACGAGGTGATCTACCTGCTGGAGGCCTCGGAGGCGGCGGTCGCGGAACTGCGCAGGACCCTCGACGGACTCGGCGACTCCCTGGTCGTGGTCGGCGGCGACGGACTGTGGAACGTCCACGTCCACGTCGACGACCCCGGCGCGGCCGTGGAGGCGGGCGTGGTCGCCGGGCGGCCGTACCGGATACGGATCACTCACTTCGGCGACGAGCGCCGGCGGGGCCGCGCCGAGCGCGCCCAGCGGGCCGTGGTCGCCGTCGTCCCCGGCGAGGGACTGGCCGGCCTGTGCACCGAGGCCGGCGCGACCACCGTGCTCGTGCGCCCCGGAGAGGTCCCGGCCACCGCCGAACTCCTCGACGCCGTCCGCCGCGCCCACGCCCGCGAGGTGGTGCTCCTGCCCGGCGGGGCCGAACTGCGCGCGGCGGCGGCCGCGGCCGCCGAGCAGGCCCGCGCCGAGGGCGTGCGCACGGCCGTGATCCCCACCCGCTCCGCGGTCCAGGGCCTGGCCGCGCTCGCCGTGCACGACCCGGACGGCAGCTTCGACGAGGACGTGGTGGCCATGACCGCCGCCGCCGGTGCCACCCGGTACGGGGAACTGGCCGTCGCCGAACGCCAGTCCTTCACCTCGGCCGGCATCTGCCAGGCCGGCGACGTGCTTGGCCTCATCGACGGCGACGTCGCCGTGATCGGCGCGGGCCTGGCCGAGACCGCCGAGGCCGTGCTGGACCGGATGCTGGGCTCCGGCGGCGAACTCGTCACCCTGGTCCTCGGACCGGAGGTGCCGGACGGCGTCGCCGAACGCCTTGAGGCGTACGTGCAGTCCGGCCACCTGGCCGTGGACACCGTCACCTACCACGGCGGCCGGTACTCGGCGCCGCTCCTCATCGGGGTGGAATAGCGGCCTTGTCGGCGGCATGGTGTGCAATGGAACACGTGCCCGCGCTCGACGAAGACCTCAAGAAGACGCTCGGACCCGCCACCGCCAAGGTGCTGGCCGAGCAGCTCGGCCTGCACACGGCCCTGGACCTGCTCCACCACTACCCGAGGCGGTACGCCGAGCGCGGCGAGCTGACCTCGCTGGCCGACCTCGCCGACCAGATCGACGAGCACGTGACCGTCGTGGCGCAGGTCGCCGACGCCCGCGTCCTGACCTTCAACGGAGGCCGCGGCAAGCGGCTGGAGGTCACCATCACCGACGGCAGCGGCCGGCTCCAGCTGGTCTTCTTCGGAGCCGGGGTCCACAAGCCCCACAAGGAACTGCTGCCCGGCAGCCGCGCGATGTTCGCGGGCAAGGTCTCCAGGTTCAACCACAAACTCCAGCTCGCGCACCCCGCGTACGAGCCGCTCGGCGCGCAGGCATCCGACCGGGACGCCGCCACCGCCTTCGCGAACCAGCTGATCCCGATCTACCCGGCCTGCGCGAAGCTGGAGTCCTGGAAGATCGCCAAGTGCGTGGACGCGGTGCTGCCCAGCGCACCGGCGGCCGTGGACCCGCTGCCGGCCGCCCTGCGCGAGGGCCGCGGACTGGTCCCGCTCACCGAGGCCCTGCTGAAGATCCACCGGCCCGCCACCAAGGCCGACATCGAGGACGCCCGCCAACGCCTGAAGTGGGACGAGGCCTTCGTCCTCCAGGTCGCCCTGGCCCGCCGCCGCCACGCCGACGCCCAGCTCCCGGCGGTCCCGCGCCGCCCCGCCCCGGACGGCCTGCTCGACGCCTTCGACGCCAAGCTCCCCTTCACCCTCACCGGGGGCCAGCAGAAGGTCTCCAAGGAGATCTTCGACGACCTCGCCACCAGCCACCCCATGCACCGCCTCCTCCAGGGCGAGGTCGGAAGCGGAAAGACCCTGGTGGCCCTGCGGGCGATGCTGGCCGTGGTGGACTCCGGCGGGCAGGCGGCGATGCTCGCGCCCACCGAGGTGCTCGCCCAGCAGCACCACCGCTCCGTCGTGGAGATGATGGGCGAACTGGCCGAGGGCGGCCTGCTCGGAGGCTCCGACCAGGGCACCAAGGTCGTGCTGCTCACCGGGTCGATGGGGATGCCCGCCCGCCGCCAGGCCCTGCTCGACCTGGTCACCGGGGAGGCCGGGATCGTCATCGGCACGCACGCCCTGATCGAGGACAAGGTGCAGTTCCACGACCTCGGCCTGGTCGTCGTGGACGAACAGCACCGCTTCGGCGTGGAACAGCGCGACGCGCTCCGGTCCAAGGGCAAGCAGCCCCCGCACCTGCTGGTGATGACCGCCACCCCGATCCCGCGCACCGTGGCCATGACCGTCTTCGGCGACCTGGAGACCTCCGTCCTCGACCAGCTGCCCGCCGGGCGCTCGCCGATCGCCACCCACGTGGTGCCGGCCAAGGACAAGCCGCACTTCCTCGCCCGGGCCTGGGAGCGGGTCCGCGAGGAGGTGGAGAAGGGCCACCAGGCGTATGTGGTCTGCCCGCGCATCGGCGACGGGGAGGACGAGCCCAAGAACGGCAAGAAGAAGGCCGCCGCCGCGGACGACCCCGACAAGCGGCCCCCGCTCGCCGTCCTGGAAGTGGCCGAGCAGCTCGCGCGCGGCCCGCTCGCCGGGCTGAGCGTCGAGGTGCTGCACGGCCGGATGGACCCGGCCGACAAGGACGACGTCATGCGGCGCTTCACCGCGGGCGAGGTCAAGGTGCTGGTCGCCACCACCGTCATCGAGGTCGGTGTGAACGTCCCGAACTCCACCGTCATGGTGATCATGGACGCGGACCGGTTCGGCGTCTCCCAGCTCCATCAGCTGCGCGGCCGCGTCGGCCGGGGCTCCGCCCCCGGCCTGTGCCTGCTGGTCAGCGAGATGCACGAGGCGAGCGCCGCCCGCGCCCGGCTGGCGGCCGTCGCCGCCACCCTCGACGGCTTCGAGCTCTCCCGGATCGACCTGGAACAGCGCCGCGAGGGCGACGTCCTGGGCCAGGCCCAGTCGGGGGTGCGCTCCTCGCTGCGCGTGCTCGCCGTCATCGAGGACGAGGAGGTCATCGCCCAGGCCCGGGAGGAGGCCACCCGGGTGGTCGCCGAGGACCCGGCACTGGAGCACCTCCCGGGCCTGCGGACCGCCCTGGAGGCCCTGCTCGACACCGAGCGCGAGCAGTACCTGGAGAAGGGCTGACGGGTACGACCTATCGTTGGAGTGCCGCGGCGGACCGCCGCGCGCCCCTGCCGCCGTACCGAAGGACCCCAGATGACCCGCGTGATCGCCGGCAGCGCCGGCGGGCGACGGCTGGCCGTGCCCCCCGGCACCGGCACCCGCCCGACCTCGGACCGGATGCGCGAAGGCCTCTTCTCCACCTGGGAGTCGCTGCACGGGGTCGAGGGCGCCCGGGTGCTCGACCTGTACGGCGGTTCCGGCGCCGTCGGCCTGGAGGCCCTCTCCCGGGGCGCGGACCACGCCCTCCTGGTCGAGGCGGACCCCAAGGCCGCCAAGGCGATCAGGGACAACATCAGGACGCTGGGCCTGCCCGGCGCCGAGTTCCGGGCCGGCCGGGCCGAGCAGATCGTGGCCGCCCGCGCGGGCGGGGAGCCGTACGACGTCGTCTTCCTGGACCCGCCGTACGCCCTGGACAGCGCCGACCTGTGCGAGATCCTCCTCACACTCCGGTCCAATGGCTGGATCACGGACGACGCGCTCGTCACCGTGGAGCGCAGCACCAGGAGCGGTGCCTTCCCGTGGCCCGAGGGCTTCGAGCCGCTCCGGTCGCGGAAGTACGGCGAGGGCACCCTGTGGTACGGCCGCGCCGCCAACACCTGCGAAGACTCATGAACGAGGGAGTTCAGTTGCGCCGCGCCGTCTGTCCGGGGTCCTTCGACCCCATCCACAACGGACACCTCGACATCATCGGACGCGCCTCCAGGCTGTACGACGTCGTGCACGTGGCCGTCGGGATCAACGAGTCGAAGCAGGGCCTGTTCACCGTCGAGGAACGGATCGAGCTGATCCGCGAGGCCACGGCCGACTACGGCAACGTCCGGGTCGAGTCCTTCCGCGGACTGCTCGTCGACTTCTGCAAGCAGCGGGACATCCCGGCCATCGTCAAGGGCCTGCGCGCGGTCAGCGACTTCGACTACGAGCTCCAGATGGCCCAGATGAACCTGGGCCTGTCGGGCGTCGAGACGCTGTTCGTCCCGACCATCCCCACCTACAGCTTCCTGTCCTCCTCGCTGGTCAAGGAGGTCGCGGCCTGGGGCGGAGACGTCGCCCACCTGCTGCCGGCGCACGTCCACGCGGCACTCCTGGAGCGGCTGCGCGACCGCTGACCGCCTGACGGCCCGTCAGGCGGTGTCGGGGGCCCGCCCGGTGGCCTTACAGTCGACCCGTCCGTCTCAGGAACCGCCCGAGGCCGAGAGAGTGCGAGCCCCCATGGACGTGCAGAAGAAGCTCGACGAGATCGTCGCGGCCGTAGGCGGCGCCCGCTCCATGCCCATGTCGGCCTCCTGCGTGATCAACCGCGCCGAGCTGCTCGCCCAGCTGGAAGAGGTCCGCCAGGCGCTCCCCGGCTCCCTCGCGCAGGCGCAGGAGCTCCTCGGCGGCCGCGAGCAGATGGTCGAGGACGCCCGCCGGGAGGCGGAGCGGATCATCGACGCCGCGCACGGCCAGCGCGGTTCGCTGATCGCCGAGACCGAGATCGCGCGGCGCTCCCAGGCCGAGGCGGACCGGATCCTGGAGGAGGCCCGCCGGGAGGCCGAACAGATCCGGGCCGAGGCCGACGACTACGTCGACAGCAAGCTCGCGAACTTCGAGGTCGTGCTGACCAAGACGATCGGCTCGGTGGACCGGGGCCGGGAGAAGCTGCTGGGCCGCGGCCCGGGCCTGGACGAGGACGGCTACCCGGACGCGGACGCCCCCGAGCGCAGCCACGACCCCGAGACGCAGCGGCAGCAGGCGGACGCCTACGTGGACACCAAGCTCGCCACCTTCGAGGCGGTGCTCTCCAAGACCCTTGAGGCCGTGGGCCGGGGCCGCCAGAAACTGCTCGGCCGGGTCCCGACGGACGAGCTGGGCGTGCTCATGGCGGCCCAGGACGCGGCGGGCCGGCCCTCTCGCTCGGCGAGCGACTCGGACTTCCTGGCGGGCCTCGCGGAACCGGATCCCGCGCACGTGCAGGCGCCGGTCCCGGCCGGGCCGGAGCCCGTGTACGACGCGTACGGCTACCAGCAGCCCGCCGCCCAGCAGCCGGCCCCGTACGGCTACCAGGACCCGTACGGGGGCTACCAGCAGCAGCCGGACCCGTACTCCGGTGCGGACACCGGCTCCGCCGGAGCGGGGTACGCCGCGCACTACGAAGCGCAGCAGCCCGACCCGTACGCGGCCTACCAGCAGCCGCAGCAGCCGCAGCAGGGCCAGCACCAGCAGGACCGGCAGCCCTCGCTCGACGAGACCAGCTTCTTCGACACGAGCATGATCAACCTCGACCAGCTGCGCCAGTACGAACAGGGTCGCTAGGGCCGGATTGGGCGCAGAGCGAAGCGCCGGGTATCCTGGCTCTTCGGTCGCGCGTATGCGCCGCGATCCGTGCTGCCCTTCAGTGGCGGAATCTTTGATCTTCAGCGATCTGTGAAAGCAGGAACGGCCCTGAACACCCGCCTCGACCACCGCAACCCCCTCGTGTTCGACACGCACGAGCTGGGTCGGCGTCCTGGTGCCATGCAGCGGCTGTCCCGCGAGATCGACGCACCGGCGGACCTCGGTCTGGCCGGCGTGATCGGAGTGCCGGAAGGCGCCCCGGTGAAGCTCAGCCTCCGCCTTGAGTCGGTCATGGAAGGGGTGCTTGTCACAGGCACCGTCCGTGCATCGGCGGCGGGGGAGTGCGTAAGGTGTCTGGAGGCCGTCGAGCGTGAGCTCAAGGCGGACTTCCAGGAGATGTTCTCGTACCCTGACGCCGACGACCGGGGCCGCGCAAAGGCGGAGCCGGCCGACGACGCCGAGGACGACGAGGACACGCTCTTCCTCGAGGACGGATTGTTCGACCTCGAACCCGTGCTGCGCGATGCGGTGGTGCTCGCACTGCCGATGCAGCCGGTGTGCCGGGAGGACTGTCTGGGACTGTGCCCCGAGTGCGGGGTCGGCCTCAACGACGACCCGGACCACCACCACGACGCCGTCGACATCCGTTGGGCGGCTTTGCAGGAACTCGTCGTGACCGATCAGGACGACGAGAAGGACAACATGAGCGGCACTGCATCTGACGACGTTCAGAGCGCCGCCGAGAAGCAGGAGAAGTAGCCGTGGCTGTTCCGAAGCGGAAGATGTCGCGCAGCAACACGCGCCACCGCCGGTCGCAGTGGAAGGCTGCGGTCCCCACCCTGGTTTCGTGTGAGCGTTGCCAGGAGCCGAAGCTCCAGCACATCGCGTGCCCGAGCTGCGGCACCTACAACAAGCGCCAGGTCCTCGAGGTCTGAGCGGCTGGTGAGAGGCGCAATGTCTGAGCTGTCCAACGCTGAGAAGCAGGCAGACAGTAACAACGCGGCCTCGTCCCACACGCTTCTGGAAGGGCGGCTCGGGTACCGACTCGAGTCCGCCCTTCTGGTGCGTGCGCTGACCCACCGCTCGTACGCGTACGAGAACGGCGGTCTGCCCACCAACGAACGCCTGGAGTTCCTCGGGGACTCCGTGCTGGGCCTGGTGGTCACGGACACGCTGTACACGACCCACCCGGACCTCCCCGAAGGCCAGCTGGCCAAGCTTCGGGCCGCGGTGGTCAACTCGCGTGCACTGGCGGAGGTCGGGCGCGGCCTCGACCTGGGCTCCTTCATCCGGCTCGGCCGGGGCGAAGAGGGCACGGGCGGCCGGGACAAGGCCTCCATCCTCGCCGACACCCTTGAGGCGGTCATCGGCGCGGTCTACCTCGACCAGGGCCTCGACGCGGCCTCGGAGCTGGTCCACCGGCTCTTCGACCCGCTCATCGAGAAGTCCTCGAACCTCGGGGCCGGCCTGGACTGGAAGACCAGTCTCCAGGAGCTCACGGCGGCCGAAGGTCTTGGCGTACCGGAATACCTGGTCACCGAGACCGGTCCGGACCACGAGAAGACCTTCACTGCTGCCGCCCGCGTCGGTGGTGTCTCGTACGGCACCGGCACCGGCCGCAGCAAGAAGGAAGCGGAACAGCAGGCCGCTGAGTCCGCGTGGCGCGGGATCCGCGCCGCGGCGGACGAGCGGACCGCGGCGGCTGCGGCCGCCGCTCCGGCGCAGGCCCCGGCTTCGGCCGAGGCTGCGGACGGCGGGGTGCCGACGCCCGCCGATCCGGCTCCGGACGCCTGACCTTCCTTCGCGTACACCATCGCCCGCCCCCGCACCGCAGGGGCGGGCGTTGTCGTCTCCGGGCGGCCGGTACGCTCACGGCAGCGTCCGATCCGCACCCGACGGAGGTAATCCCGTGCCCGAGCTGCCCGAAGTCGAAGTCGTACGGCGGGGGCTGGAGCGCTGGGTGGCTGGACGGACCGTCGGGGCCGTGGAGGTCCTGCACCCGCGTGCGGTGCGGCGTCATCCGGGCGGCGGGGCCGACTTCGCGGCGCGGCTGCGGGGCGAGACCCTCGGGGTGCCGCAGCGGCGCGGGAAGTACCTGTGGCTGCCCCTGGCGGGGCGGGACCTGTCGGTGCTCGGGCACCTGGGCATGAGCGGGCAGTTGCTCGTGCAGCCCGAGGGCGCCGCCGACGAGAAGCACCTGCGGATCCGGGTGCGCTTCGAGGACGAGGCCGGGACGGAGCTGCGCTTCGTGGACCAGCGGACCTTCGGCGGGCTCTCGCTGCACGAGACCGTCGCCGACAGCGCCGAGGGCCTGCCCGACGTCATCGCGCACATCGCGCGCGACCCCCTGGATCCGCTGTTCGACGAGACGGCCTACCACCTCGCGCTGCGTGCCAAGCGGACCACCGTCAAGCGGGCGCTGCTCGACCAGTCCCTGATCAGCGGGGTTGGCAACATCTACGCCGACGAGGCGCTGTGGCGCGCCAGGCTGCACTACGAGCGCCCGACGGCCAACCTCACGCGCCCCCGGAGTGCGGAACTCCTCGGCCATGTCCGGGACGTCATGAACGCGGCCCTCGCCGTGGGCGGCACGAGTTTCGACAGCCTGTACGTCAACGTCAACGGGGAGTCGGGGTACTTCGATCGTTCGCTCGACGCCTACGGGCGCGAGGACGAGCCCTGCCGGCGCTGCGGCACCCCGGTGCGCCGCCGGCCGTGGATGAACAGGTCGAGCTACTTCTGCCCGCGCTGTCAGCGGCCGCCGCGCGTTTCGTCGTAGCTCTCCCGGGCGGCCAGGACCGCCGGCATGTTCCCCTCCAGGTGGTGGATCAGGGCGAGGAGCCGGTCCGCGACCTCGGTGCCGAGGGAGGTCAGTTCGTAGTCGACGCGCGGCGGGTTGGTCGGCTGCGCCTCACGGTTGACTATGCCGTCGCGCTCCAGCGCGTGCAGCGTCTGGGAGAGCATCTTCTCGCTCACGCCCTCCACCCGGCGGCGCAGTTCGTTGAACCGGCACGGGCCCTCGCGCAGCGCGCCCACGGTGAGGCTGCCCCAGCGGCCGGTGACGTGCTCCAGCGTCTCGCGGGACGGGCAGGCGCGGGCGAAGACGTCGAAGGGCAGCTCGGACTCGTTGGCTTCGGCGCAGGCGGGGGTCTCCATGGAGAAAGCGTACTCCCAGGCAGCGCTAACCCGCAGCTTGCGCTTTCGGAAAGTTAGTGTTTCTCTTTTTCTCGTCGCCGCACGCCCCGTGCCGCGACGGGAGCCTTCCCGAGGGAGAGATCAGCCTTGTCCGGTATCACGCACACCCCCGTCGTCTCGATCGCCTACCACTCCGGCTACGGCCACACCGCCGTGCTCGCGGAGGCGGTCCGCAGCGGCGCCGTGGACGCCGGGGCGACGGTCCACCTGATCAAGGTCGACGAGATCGACGACGCGCAGTGGGAGCTGCTCGACGCCTCCGACGCGATCGTCTTCGGTTCCCCGACGTACATGGGCACCGCCTCGGGCGCCTTCCACGTCTTCGCCGAGGCGTCCTCCAAGCGCTGGTTCGGCGACGCCTGGCAGGACAAGATCGCGGCCGGCTTCACCAACTCCGCCTCGAAGAGCGGCGACAAGCTGCACACGCTGCAGTTCTTCCAGATCCTGGCCGCGCAGCACGGTATGAACTGGGTCAACCTCGGCCTGAAGCCGGGCTGGAACTCCAGCACGGCCTCCGAGAACGACCTCAACCGCCTGGGCTTCTTCTCCGGCGCGGCCGCCCAGTCCAACTCCGACGAGGGCGCGGAGGCGGTCCACAAGGCCGACACGGCGACGGCTGAGCACCTGGGACGCCGCGTGGCCGAGCACACCCGCGTCGTCGTCGCGGGCCGCGCGACCCTGGCGGCAGCGGCCGTCTGACGTCCCGCGCCTGCCGACCGGCGACGCCCGGCGCAACAGGAGAAGGGGCCGGGTCCCGCGACCCGGCCCCTTCCGGGCGTTCGACGCCGCGGCCGGTAGCCCGGCCCGTGGCGGGGTGTGTCAGAAGCCGAAGTCCTGGGTCCACCAGGGGCCGCCGGCGGCGAAGTGCGCGCCGACACCCAGGGTGCGGAACTCGCAGTTGAGGATGTTGGCCTTGTGACCCGGGCTGTTCATCCAGGCCTTCATCACGGCATCGGCGTCGCCCTGGCCGCGGGCGATGTTCTCGCCGCCGAGGCCCGAGAGGCCGGCCTGGGCGGCGCGGTCCCAGGGGGTGTTCCCGTCGGGGTCGTCGTGGCCGAAGAAGCCGCGGGTGGCCATGTCCTTGCTGAAGGCGCCGGCCAGTGCGGCCAGCGGCGGGTTGGCGCGGACCGGCCCGCAGCCCGCCTGGGCGCGCTCCTGGTTCACCAGGGCGACCACGGCGTCCTCCTCGGCGGAATGCCCGTCCAGGCTCGGCCGGGTCGCGGTGGCGGTGGGGGTCGGCGCCGGGGCCGGCTCGGTGGGTGCGGGGGCCTGGGTCTTCTTCGGTATCTCGGGGGAGGGGGCCGGCACGGCCGGGGTCTTGCGGACGGTGCTCGGCGCCTTCGGCGGCGTGGCGCTGGGCGACGCCTTCGGCGCCTCGGACGCGGAGGGGGTCGGCGAGGCCGACGGCGTGGGGGAGGCTGACGGAGTGGGGGAGGCCGACGGGGACGGGGAGACCGGCGGCGTCGCCGGGGCGGTGGGCGCGCCGGTCGTCGCGGGGGCGTCGCCCGACAGGCTCGCGAGGCCGCCCTGCCGCTGGAGCAGCGGGTCGGGGGTGGGGGTGGCCTGGGCGGCGGCCTTCGTGGCGGTGGCGTTCACGGTCGTGTCCGTGCCGCTCACCCCCACATAGGGGAAGGAGCCGCCGACCGGGACCATGCCGGTGGTGACGGCGGCGGTGCCGAGGGCGACGGCGACCGAGACTCCGAGCAGGCCGGTGCGCAGGGCGGTGCCGTGCGTGCCGCCGCGGCGCGGCGGGGCGGGGAGCCGGTGACGTCCCATCGGTGTCGTGCCTTCCTGACCGGAGCAAGATCATCCCTTACCCACCCAAATGGGTGAGTTCGTTGGTGCGCGACTGTACGCCATGGGGGCCCGGGGGCGATGTGACCGGAAAGTGGCCGCCCGGATAGCGTTCGCGCATGAACGAAGATGTCCGTCTGACCGCCTGGGTGCGCGGCCGTGTGCAGGGAGTGGGCTTCCGCTGGTTCACCAGGGAGAACGCCCTGGAGATCGGCGGAGTGGTCGGCTTCGCGCTCAACCTCGACGACGGGCGGGTGCAGGTGGTCGCCGAAGGTCAACGTGAGAATTGCCACCGCCTGCTCGACTGGCTGCGGTCCGCCGACACGCCCGGCCGGGTGGACGGGGTGACGGAGATCTGGGGGACACCGCGCGGCGGCTACGACGGATTCGGGATGCGGTGAGCGATCGGCTGATCATGAACTCATCACATCTCTGATCGTCCGGACCCGGTCGGAACTGGGCATTCGTCGCCGACGCGTTGCCGCGGCGGGCGATCCGTGGAAGGCTCGGAGATGAGGATGATCTCCACGCCCCTTGCGGGGCCCGGGCTGCCCGCCGATACGGGGCGTGATCGTGTTGACCGTCAAACTTTTTGGTGAGACGCTGGAAGCCCCGCGCACCTGAGCTGTTTGGCAGTGCTGGCAGTAGTAAGCGCAGTGACTGACAGTCGCTGCCGGACATCCGCGGGTGCGATTCCCTCACGACCCACACCGCTTCGGTCGGTCACTCAGTGTGGAGGACCATCCATCATGGCAAAGGCGCTTCTCGGTTACGTCGGCGGTTCCGACCCGCGACTCCTCGCCGAGATGCGACGGCTTCAGCAGCGCGTCCAGGACCTTGAGTCCGAGCTCGTACGGATTCAGTCCGAAAATGACGCGCTGAACGCGGCCGCCGCTCAGCACGACGGAGACTCGCTGCTGGACAGCATCGACATCGACGTACCCCAGGCGGAGCCTGCGCTCACCTGATCCGCGCTCACTCGTCGCTCGAATCCAGCCCCGCATGATCTGCAAGGGACGCTCCGGCGTCCCTTCTTTCTTTGGACTCCGCATCAGGGACCACAGGGCCGGGTGGGGGGCCTGATGCCTTTGACGTCGATCGTGCCCCGCACCTTCGTGGGGGAAACCGAACGTGAAAGGTAGAGTCCGGCGGCGTGCACCTCAAGTCCCTGACCCTGCGTGGCTTCAAATCCTTCGCCTCCGCCACCACCCTGCGCTTCGAACCCGGCATCACCTGCGTCGTGGGTCCGAACGGCTCGGGCAAGTCGAACGTCGTCGACGCGCTGTCCTGGGTCATGGGCGAACAGGGGGCCAAGTCCCTGCGCGGCGGGAAGATGGAGGACGTCATCTTCGCCGGGACCACCGGACGTCCGCCGCTCGGGCGCGCCGAGGTCTCCCTGACGATCGACAACTCCGACGGCGCGCTGCCCATCGACTACGCCGAAGTCACCATCACCCGGATCATGTTCCGCGGCGGCAGCAGCGAGTACCAGATCAACGGTGACACCTGCCGCCTGCTCGACATCCAGGAGCTGCTCTCCGACTCCGGCATCGGCCGCGAGATGCACGTCATCGTCGGGCAGGGCCAGCTGGACTCCGTCCTGCACGCCGACCCCATGGGCCGCCGCGCCTTCATCGAGGAGGCGGCCGGCGTACTGAAGCACCGCAAGCGCAAGGAGAAGGCGCTGCGGAAGCTCGACGCGATGCAGGCCAACCTCGCCCGTGTGCAGGACCTGGGCGACGAACTGCGCCGGCAGCTCAAGCCCCTGGGCCGGCAGGCCGCGGTCGCCCGCCGGGCCGCAGTGATCCAGGCCGACCTGCGCGACGCGCGGCTGCGCCTGCTCGCCGACGACCTGGTCGCCCTGCGGCGCGCGCTCGACGCGGAGATCGCGGACGAGGCCGCGCTGAAGGAGCGCAAGGAGGCCGCCGAGGCCCGGCTCGCCGCGGCGCTGCGGCGCGAGGCCGAGCTGGAGGAGGCCGTACGGGAACTCACGCCGAGGCTCCGGCGGGCGCAGCAGAGCTGGTACGACCTGTCGCAGCTCGCCGAGCGGGTGCGGGGCACCGCCTCGCTCGCGGACGCGCGGGTCAGGAGCGCGACCGCTCCCGTCGAGGAGGAGCGCAGGGGCCGCGATCCCGAGGACATGGAACGGGAGGCGGAGCGGATCCGTGAACAGGAGGCCGAGCTGACGGCCGCCCTGGAAGCGGCCTCCCGCGCCCTGGAGGACACCACCGGGCACCGCGCGGAGCTGGAGCGGGAACTGGCCGAGGAGGAACGCCGGCTGCGGGACGCCGCGCGGGCCATCGCCGACCGGCGCGAGGGGCTGGCCCGGCTGACCGGGCGGCTCGGCGCGGCCCGCTCCCGCGCGGGGGCGGCCCAGGCGGAGATCGACCGGCTCGCGCTGGCGCGGGACGAGGCGCAGAGCCGGGCCGAGGCGGCGCAGGCCGAGTACGAGGCGCTGGCGGAGGAGGTCGGCGGGCTCGACGACCCGTCGGCGGAGACGGACCACGAGGCCGCGCGCGCGGAGCTGAAGGAGGCCGAGGCCGGGCTGAGCGCCGCGCGGGAGGCGCTGGCGGCGGCGGAGCGCTCGCGGGCGGCGGTGTCGGCCCGCCGGGACGCGCTCGCGCTGGGGCTGCGCCGCAAGGACGGTACGGGGACGCTGCTGGCGGCCCGCGAGCGGCTGGCCGGAGTGCTCGGGCCGGCGGCGGAGCGGCTGTCGGTGACCCCGGGGTACGAAGCGGCGGTGGCCGCGGCACTGGGCTCGGCGGCGGACGCGCTGGCGGTGTCCTCCCCGTCGGCGGCGGCCGGGGCGATCCGCCACCTGCGCGAAGCCGACGCGGGCCGCGCCACGCTCCTGATCGCCCCGCCGACCGCCCTCCCGGGCGGGGGCGCGGGTGTGCCGGCGTCCCTGCCGGGTCAGGGCTCCGGGCCGGTGGCTGCTCCGGCCCGGCCGGGCGGGACGGCGGCGCCGGGGCCGGATGCCGCTCCTGAGGGGCAGGCCGCCGCCGGACCGGCCGCGCCGGCCCTCCTCCCGGACGGGGGCGCGGACGGGGGCGCGGCCGCGGGCCGTCCGGCGGTGCCGGTGCAGGGGGCCGGGCCTGCGCCCGCGGCCTCCGGGACCGCAGTGCCGGAGCAGGGCCTCGGCACCGGAGCCGCTCCGGCGGACGAGGCCCGGCCCGGTCCGGGTGCCGGGCCGGTGCCTGCGGCTGTGGCCGCGCCCGGCCCTGCCGGCTTTCCGGGGCAGGAGCTGCCGGGCGGGAGCCCGGGGCCGCTGCGGGTGACCGCCGCGGACACCGCGCTCGGCGGTCCGGCCCGGGACGACGGTCCGGCACCGGTGGAGGCCCACGCGGCCCCCGTTCCGGCCGGTGCGGGACGGCCCGTACCCGTTGTGGCCCTGGTGGGCGGGGACGAGGAGGTGCGGCGGGCGCTGGCCTGGGTGCTGCGCGACCACGTCGTCGTCGGCACCCTCGACGAGGCCGAGGAGCTCGTCGCGCAGAGCCCCGGCACTGTGGCCGTGACCGCCCTGGGCGACATCCTCGGCGCGCACCTCGCGCACGGCGGGTCGACCGGCGCGCCCAGCCTGATCGAGGTGCGGGCCGCCGTCGACGAGGCCGCGGCGGAGCTGACCCGGTTGGCCGCGCGGTGCGAGGAACTGGCCGCCGCGCAGGCCGGCGCGCAGACCCGACGGCAGGACGCGGCCGCCCTGGTCGAGGAGCTCGCCGAGCGGCGGCGTGCCGCGGAACAGGCCCGGGCCGGGGTCGCCCAGCAGCTCGGACGGCTCGCCGGGCAGGCCAAGGGCGCCGTCGGCGAGGCCGAGCGGGGAGCCGCCGCCGCGGCCAGGGCCCAGGACGCCCTGGAACGGGCGCTGGCCGAGGTCGAGGAGTGCGCGGAGCGGCTCGCCGTCGCCGAGGAGATGCCCGTGGAGGAAGAGCCGGACAGCTCCCGCCGGGACCGGCTCGCGGCCGACGGGGCCAACGCCCGCCAGACCGAGATGGAGGCCCGGCTCCAGCTGCGGACCCACGAGGAGCGGGTCAAGGGGCTGGCCGGGCGGGCCGATTCCCTCGACCGGGCGGCCCGTGCGGAGCGGGAGGCCCGGGCCCGCGCCGAACGCCGCCGGGCACGACGGCGCCACGAGGCGGACGTGGCCCGTGCGGTCGCCGACGGGGCCCGCCAGCTCCTCGCCCATGCGGAGGTCTCCCTCCACCGGGCCGACGAGGAGCGCAGCCTGGCCGAACGGGCCAAGGGGCTGCGCGAGCGCGAGCTGACCGACGCACGCAACACGGGCCGCGACCTGAAGGGCGAGCTCGACAAGCTCACCGACTCCGTCCACCGGGGCGAGGTGCTCGGCGCCGAGCAGCGCCTGCGCATCGAGGCCCTGGAGGCCAGGGCGCTGGAGGAGTTCGGCATGGAGCCGCTCGCGCTCGTCGCCGAGTACGGCCCGGACCAGCCGGTTCCGCCGTCCCCGCCGGCCGACGGCGAGGAGCTGCCGCAGGACCCCGACCACCCGCGCAACCGGCCCGGCCCCTTCGTCCGTGCGCAACAGGAGAAGCGGTTCAAGGCGGCCGAACGGGCGTACCAGCAGCTCGGCAAGGTCAATCCGCTGGCCCTGGAGGAGTTCGCGGCGCTGGAGGAGCGCCACAAGTTCCTCAGCGAGCAGCTGGAGGACCTCCGTAAGACACGGGCTGATCTCCTTCAAGTGGTGAAGGAGGTCGACGAGCGCGTCGAGCAGGTCTTCACCGAGGCCTACCGGGACACCGCCCGAGAATTCGAGGGGGTGTTCTCACGCCTGTTCCCGGGCGGCGAGGGCAGGTTGGTGCTGACCGACCCGGACAACATGCTGACCACCGGGGTGGATGTGGAGGCCCGCCCCCCGGGCAAGAAGGTCAAGCGCCTGTCGCTGCTCTCCGGCGGCGAGCGCTCCCTGACGGCCGTGGCCATGCTGGTGTCGATCTTCAAGGCGCGCCCCAGCCCGTTCTACGTGATGGACGAGGTCGAGGCCGCGCTCGACGACACCAACCTGCAGCGGCTCATCCGGATCATGGAGGAACTCCAGGAGAGCTCACAGCTGATCGTGATCACCCACCAGAAGCGGACGATGGAGGTCGCCGACGCGCTCTACGGCGTCTCCATGCAGGGCGACGGAGTCTCCAAGGTCATCAGTCAGCGGCTGCGCTGACCGACCACCACTTCAATAAGTGAAGTCATCGGGTGGGCTCTGCGCTTCATGGGAAGTTCATCCCGGGTATTGACTTCAAAAACTGAACGCATAGGCTCGCTCCGCTGTCCCCCGCCTTCGGGTGGTGCCCGATCTTGAACTGTGCGCCACTGTGAGGACGGACGAAACCCCACGGAGCACACCTTGACCAGCAGCACTGCGCAGACCCCGGCGTCCGGCGGCGGATCCTCGCCCCAGCCCGACCACCTCGGCCACGTCATCTTCATCACGGCGGCCGCTGCCATGGGCGGCTTCCTGTTCGGGTACGACAGCTCCGTCATCAACGGCGCCGTCGTCGCGATCCGCGACCGCTTCGACGTCGGCTCGGAGGCGCTCGCCCAGGTGATCGCCGCCGCGCTGATCGGCTGCGCCATCGGCGCCGCCACCGCGGGCCGGCTCGCCGACCGGATCGGGCGAATCCGCTGCATGCAGATCGCGGCCGTCCTCTTCACCGCCAGCGCCATCGGTTCCGCCCTGCCCTTCGCCCTCTGGGACCTCGCCATGTGGCGCGTGATCGGCGGCTTCGGCATCGGCATGGCCTCCGTCATCGGCCCCGCCTACATCGCCGAGGTCTCCCCGCCCGCCTACCGCGGCCGCCTCGCCTCCTTCCAGCAGGCCGCCATCGTCATCGGCATCGCCGTCTCCCAGCTCGTCAACTGGGGCATCCTCAACCTCGCCGACGGCGACCAGCGCGGCGAGATCGGCGGCCTGGAGGCCTGGCAGTGGATGCTGGGGATCATGGTTGTCCCGGCCGTGCTCTACGGCCTGCTGTCCTTCGTCATCCCGGAGTCCCCGCGCTTCCTGGTCTCCGTCGGCCGCACCGACGAGGCCAGGAAGGTGCTGGCCGAGGTCGAGGGCTCCAAGGTCGATCTGGACGGGCGCCTGCGCGAGATCGAGCACGCGATGCACTCCGAGACCAAGTCCACCCTCAAGGACCTGCTCGGTGGCCGCTTCGGCTTCCTGCCCATCGTCTGGGTCGGCATCGGCCTCTCGCTCTTCCAGCAGCTCGTCGGCATCAATGTGATCTTCTACTACAGCTCCTCGCTGTGGCAGTCCGTCGGCATCGACCCGACCAGTTCGTTCCTCTACTCCTTCACCACGTCGATCATCAACATCGTCGGCACGGTGATCGCGATGATCTTCGTCGACCGGATCGGCCGCAAGCCGCTGGCCCTCATCGGCTCGGCGGGCATGGCCCTCTCCCTCGGCCTGCTCGCGTGGGCGTTCTCCTTCACGACCGGCACCGGCGACGACATCACCCTGCCCGACGCCCAGGCCACGGTGGCCCTGGTCGCCGCGCACTCCTTCGTGCTCTTCTTCGCCCTGTCCTGGGGCGTGGTGGTCTGGGTCCTGCTCGGCGAGATGTTCCCCAACCGCATCCGTGCCGCGGCGCTCGGCGTCGCCGCCTCGGCCCAGTGGGTCGCCAACTGGGTCATCACCGTCTCGTTCCCGTCCCTGTCGGACTGGAACCTGTCCGGTGCCTACGTGATCTACACCGTCTTCGCACTGCTCTCGATCCCGTTCGTCCTCAAGTGGGTGCCGGAGACCAAGGGCAAGGCGCTGGAGGAGATGGGGTAACCATCCCCGCCACCACCCCGTCTCCTCGGTACTGCCCCGGCTCAGCCCCTGAGCCGGGGCAGTACCTGTTCGCACAGCAGGTGCAGGCTGCGCCAGCCCTCGTCCAGCGGCAGCCCGCCGCACAGCGGGTGCAGCACCAGGTTCCCCGCCTCGCCCGCGCCCCGGCCGTACGCGACCGCCTCGTCCGGGGTCAGCACCCGGTAGACGCCCTCCGCGCGCAGCTCCGCCACCGAGCGCGCCGCCGACCGTACGGCGCTGCGGATCTCCTTGGACTGCCACGACGCGTACATGCCCGCCTCGTGCAGGAAGTGCTCCCCGTACTCGGCCCACACCCGGTCCGGGTCCTCGGCGATGTGCAGCAGCGGGGTCTCGGCCGCCGGCATCATGCAGAAGCCCTCCGTGCCGTACTCCGCCAGCCGCGCCGTGTAGTACGCCTCCAGCTCCGGCAGGTGTGCGCTGGGGAAGAAGGGCAGCCCGAGCCGGGCGGCGCGCCGCGCGGCCGCCTGCGAACTGCCGCCCACCAGCAGTAGCGGGTGCGGCCGGGTGAAGGGAGCCGGGGTGACCCGTACCGTGCGCCCGCGGAACTCGAAGGGTTCGCCGGTCCACGCCCGCAGCAGGGTCTCCAGCAGCTCGTCCTGGAGCCGGCCGCGCCGGCCCCACTCCACACCGTGCTGCTCGTACTCCTCGGGCCGGTAGCCGATGCCCGCGACGGTGACCAGGCGTCCGCCGCTCAGCAGGTCGAGGACGGCGATGTCCTCCGCGGCCCTCAGCGGGTCGTACAGCGGGCCGATGATCGCCGAGACGGTGACGGCGATCCGGCGGGTCGCGCCGAAGACCGCGCCCGCGAAGGCGAAGGGGGAGGGCAGCCAGTTGTTCTCCGTGCCGTGGTGCTCCTCGGTCTGGACGGTGTCGATCCCGCGGTCGTCCGCGTAGCGGGCCATCTCCAGCGCGGCCCTGTAGCGGGCGGAGAGGGACTCGGGCGTGCCGTTCGGGTCCACGAGGTTGAACCGGGCCACGGTGATGGGCATGGAGACGTTTCCCTTCGCCGGATGGGTCGGACTGGCGAAGGGGGACGCTAGCTGACGCAGCGTCAGTTGGACAGGGTTCCGGCGAGCTCGGGCTCCTGCTCCGGCCCACGGGCCGGACCGGTGGGCGCCGTCCGCGGCAACACGGCGTACAGCGCGCCGGAGGTCACGATCCCGGCCACCCAGCCGAGGCCGTTCTGCCCGATCCAGGTGTCGGCGAGCGGCCCGCCGAACCAGTCCACCTCGGTGAAGAGCAGCCCCACGACCAGCGCGGTCGCCCACGCCGTCATGGCCTGCCAGGCGAAGCCGCCCCGGTACCAGTAGGCGCTGGTCCGCGTGGTGTCCAGGAGCGCCGGCCCGTCGTACGTCGTGCGGCGCAGCATGTCCACGCCGAAGACGCCGATCCAGGCGGAGAAGGCCACGGCCAGCAGGGTCAGGAAGGAGATGAAGGAGCCGAAGAAGCTGGTCGCGACCACCATCAGCAGGAAGCCGAAGACCAGGCTGATGACGGCGTTGACGCTGACCGCCCAGGCGCGCGGGACCTTGATGCCGAGGGTCTGCGCGGTGAAGCCGGCCGAGTACATGGACATCGAGTTGATCAGCAGCATGCCGACGAGCGCGATCAGCAGGTACGGGACCGCGAGCCAGGTGGGCAGCAGCTCACCGATGAAGGAGACCGGATCCTGGGCGGTGGCCAGGTCCGGGGTGCCCACGGCCATGACCGCGCCCATCAGGACCATCGGGAGCACGACGATGCCGGCGCCGCCGATCGTCGCGCCGACCATGCCCTTCGAGGAGGCGGTGCGCGGCAGGTAGCGGGTGAAGTCGGGGCCCGAGGGCACCCAGCTGATGCCGCCGGCCGCGATGGTGCCGATGCCCGCGATCATCATCGCCGTGGAGCCCGCCGGCTTGCCGAAGACGTCCGCCCAGTCCGTCGTGAGGAGCAGGTAGCCGAGGACGAGCACGCTGAAGGCGCCGAAGAGGTACGTCGACCACGTCGAGCACACCCGCAGGGCGCCGATGCCGAGGCCCGAGACCACGAAGGTGCAGCCCACGAAGAACAGCAGGGTCACCACGATGAGGGTGGTGTTGCTCTGGATCCCGAAGAGCAGGTCGAGCACGGTCAGCACGGCATAGGCGCCGCTGACCGCGTTGATGGTCTCCCAGCCCCAGCGGGCCACCCAGATCAGCGCACCCGGGAAGAGGTTGCCGCGCTGCCCGAACACCGCCCGCGAGAGGGCCATGCCGGGAGCCCCGCCGCGCTTGCCCGCGATCGATATCAGGCCGACGATCCCGTACGAGACCACCGGCGCGGCCACGGCGACGACGAGCACCTGCCAGATGTTCAGCCTGTTGAAGATCACCAGCCCTGCGCCCATGGTCAGCAGCAGCACGCTGATATTGGCGGCGACCCAGGTGGGGACCAGCTCGCGGACTCTGCCGCCGCGCTCGTCGTCCGGGACGGGCTCCAGACCGCGGGTCTCCATCGCGGTTTCGGTTCCGCCGTCGGCGGGCTCGGCAGGCATGCGGCTGCTCCCTGGGAGGTGTGAGGGGAAGTCGCTCATCATCATAGATTTGCTGCTAAAACCACAAACAGGGGCTTACGCCCTGGTCCGAGCGCCCGGGTTCCCGGCTCCCAGGCGGCCGTGGCCGATACTGGGGGGGTTATGGACATCCTCATCCTTGCTGTAGTCATCGCCCTGGTCGCGGTCGGCGTGATCAGCGGGCTCGTGGTCAGCAGCCGCAAGAAGAAGCAGCTGCCGCCCCCGGCACCGCCGAGCACGCCGACCATCACTGCCCCGCCTGCCGAGCCGCAGGTGGGGGAGGACGCCGTAGAGACGGCGGAAGAGCCGCGCCGCACGATCGAGGAGGTCGGACTCCCGGAGGCCGAGGCCCCCGTCGAAGCGCCGGCCGCCGAGCCGGAGGCCCCGGCCGCGCCCGCGATCGAGGTGCCCGAGCCCACCGCCGGCCGCCTGGTCCGGCTGCGCGCCCGCCTCGCCCGGTCGCAGAACTCGCTCGGCAAGGGGCTGCTCACGCTCCTCTCGCGCGAGCACCTCGACGAGGACACGTGGGAGGAGATCGAGGAGACCCTCCTCGTCGCCGACGTCGGTGTCGCGCCCACCCAGGAGCTCGTCGAGCGGCTCCGCGAGCGGGTCAAGGTCCTCGGCACCCGTACCCCGGCGGACCTGCGCACCCTGCTCAAGGAAGAGCTGCTGACGCTCCTCGGCACCGACTTCGACCGCGCCGTGAAGACGGAGAGCGGCGAGGACACCCCGGGCGTGATCATGGTCGTCGGTGTCAACGGCACCGGTAAGACCACCACCACCGGCAAGCTGGCCCGGGTGCTCGTCGCCGACGGCCGCAGCGTGGTCCTCGGCGCGGCCGACACCTTCCGCGCCGCCGCCGCCGACCAGCTGCAGACCTGGGGCGAGCGCGTCGGCGCCCGTACCGTGCGCGGCCCCGAGGGCGGCGACCCGGCCTCGATCGCCTACGACGCGGTCAAGGAGGGCATCGCCGAGGGCGCCGACGTCGTGCTCATCGACACCGCCGGCCGCCTCCACACCAAGACCGGCCTGATGGACGAGCTCGGCAAGGTCAAGCGCGTCGTCGAGAAGCACGGCCCGCTGGACGAGATCCTGCTGGTCCTGGACGCCACCACCGGGCAGAACGGCCTGACCCAGGCGCGGGTCTTCGCCGAGGTCGTGGACATCACCGGCATCGTGCTGACCAAGCTCGACGGCACGGCCAAGGGCGGCATCGTCGTCGCCGTCCAGCGCGAACTGGGCGTCCCGGTCAAGCTCGTCGGCCTCGGTGAGGGCGCGGACGACCTGGCCCCGTTCGAGCCCGAGGCGTTCGTGGACGCCCTGATCGGCGACTGAGCGCGGCCTCCCGCACGCACCGGTGCCCCCGCCTTCCGTGAGGAACGCGGGGGCACCGGTGCGTACGGGGCCCTCAGCGGCGGAACCGGTGGCAGATGTACGCCAGGGTGCCCAGCAGCAGCCGGGCCTGCGGCGGGCTCCCGGCGCAGTCGAGCGCGGGCGGCCGCAGCCAGCCGGCCCGGCCGAGGCCGGACCGGTCGGAGGGCGGGGCCGTCACGAAGGCCCCCGGGCCCAGGGCGCGCAGGTCCAGGTCGGCGTCGTCCCAGCCCATCCGGTACAGCAGCTGCGGCAGCTCCGCCGCCGCCCCGGGGGCCACGAAGAACTGCGCCCGGCCGTCCGCGGTGACGATGACCGGGCCGAGCGGCAGGCCCATCCGCTCCAGCCGTACCAGGGCCCGCCGCCCGGCCTCCTCCGACACCTCGATGACGTCGAAGGCGCGGCCCACCGGCAGCAGGATCGCGGCGCCCGGGCAGTCGGCCCAGGCCTCGGTGACCTCGTCGAGGGTGGCGCCGGCCGGGACCGTCGGGGCGAAGGGCAGGGGGTGCGCTCCGGGCGCGGCGCACCGGCCGTCCCCGCAGGAGCAGCCGCGGGAGGGCGCCGCGGCACGCGCCCCGGGGACCACGTCCCAGCCCCACAAACCCGTGTACTCCGCCACCGCCGTGCACTCCGACGTCCGGCTGCGGCGCCGGGTACCGGAACGGAACTCCTTGGTGCTGCGGCTGCTGCCGATCGTGAAGCCCATGCCCATGCCCATGCCCCCTCCAACGGGTCGGACGCGCCGGTGGTTACGACGCCTGTGGTGAGGACGTCAGAGTGCCTGCCGCCGGCGCTGCGCGACGGTCCGCCGCGCGGTCGCCGGGGGAGTGCCCGCCGCACCCGCCCGGCGCACTCCTCGCCGCGCGCGCCCCGAGCGCACTCCAGTCCAACCGGTCCGTTTCGCCTTCGTGTCAAGTGAATCGCGCCTGGCCGGTGGCGAGTTCATTCGAAGGGGTGGCGAATGGTGGCGTTTCCGCGAACGACCTCGCCGGAGGGGTGATCGTAGGATTACTTTCGGTGCACGAACCCCGAGGCGGGCCCGTGCGTGGTTATGCCGGAGGCAATGCGTGAAGGACCCGTGAAGGTCCGTGGAGACGCTCGTCGTCCCGGCCAGGGTTTCGTAAGGAAGAGGCTGAGCGGATGGGGGCGTTCCAGTGAGCGGCAACGGCGCAAGCGGAACGATCGAGGATGCTGCTGCGCGGAACGACCAGCTGACCTCGTGGTTCGTACGCAGCGGCTGGTCGAAGGGCGAGCTCGCCCGGCAGGTCAACCGCAGGGCCCGGCAGATGGGCGCCCACCACATCAGCACGGACACCTCCCGGGTGCGCCGCTGGCTGGACGGCGAACAGCCGCGCGAGCCCGTCCCGCGCATCCTGTCCGAACTGTTCTCCGAGCGCTTCGGCTCCGTCGTCGCCATCGAACAGCTCGGCCTGCGCACCGCCCACCAGACCCCCTCCGTCTCCGGGGTGGACCTCCCGTGGGCGGGCCCGCAGACCGTCGAACTGCTCGGCGAGTTCTCCCGCAGCGACCTGATGCTGGCGCGCCGCGGCTTCCTCGGGACCTCCCTCGCACTCTCCGCCGGCCCCGCCCTCATCGAGCCCATGCAGCGCTGGCTCGTCCCGGCCCCGGCCGCCGACCCGGGACCGCGCGGGGCGGGGCCGACGGGGGCCCTCGGCGGCCACCGGCCGCCCAGGCTCTCCGAACCGGAACTCGACCTCCTCGACGCCACCACGGTGATGTTCCGCCAGTGGGACGCCCAGTGCGGCGGCGGCCTACGCCGCAAGGCCGTCGTGGGCCAGCTCCACGAGGTCACCGACCTGCTCCAGGAGAACCACCCCGCCCCCGTCATGAAGCGCCTCTTCAAGGTCGCGGCGGAGCTCGCCGAGCTGGCCGGCTGGATGAGCTACGACATCGGCCTGCACCCCACCGCGCAGAAGTACTTCGTCCTCGCCCTGCACGCGGCCAAGGAGGCCGGGGACAAGCCCCTGGGCTCGTACATCCTCTCGAACATGAGCCGCCAGATGATCCACCTGGGCCGGCCCGAGGACGCCCTCGAACTCATCCACCTCGCGCAGTACGGCAGCCGCGACTGCGCCGGCCCGCGCACCCAGGCCATGCTGTATGCGATGGAGGCCCGCGCCTACGCCAACATGGGCCAGCCCAGCCGCTGCAAGCGGGCCGTGCGGATGGCCGAGGACACCTTCTCCGACGTGGGCTTCGCGGACGAGCCGGAGCCCGACTGGATCCGCTTCTTCTCCGAGGCCGAGCTGAACGGCGAGAACTCCCACTCCTACCGGGACCTGGCCTATGTCGCCGGGCGCAGCCCCATGTACGCCTCCCTCGCCGAACCGGTCATGGAACGGGCCGTCGAGCTCTTCGAGAAGGACCAGGAGCACCAGCGCTCCTACGCCCTCAACCTCATCGGCATGGCCACCGTCCACCTGCTCCAGCGCGAGCCCGAGCAGGCCGCGACCCTCGTCGACCGGGCCCTCGACGTGGCGGGAAGGGTGCGCTCCGAACGGGTGAACACCCGCCTGCGCAAGACCGTCGACAGTGCCGCCCGTGAATACGGCGACGTCGCCGAGGTGGTCCGGCTCACCGACCATCTCGCCTCACGGCTCCCCGAAGCCGCGGAGGCCGTCTGACGGCCCGAGCGGCCGCCCCCAGACCCCGGCCGCGGCAGTCACCCCGTGAAGCCCGATCAGGCTCCCCCAGCCAGGACATCCGGGTCACTGCCGCGGCCGGGCTTCTCTTTTGCGGCTAAACCGCCGCCGCTCTCGCGGAGGTGGCCGGCCGCCGTCGTGGTCCCTCAACGCCTGGTTGCGGTCGTTCATGGCCCCGTAACACTGCAGACCTCTTCGTCATCGGAGCGAAACACCGAGCGGCGCCGCCGGAAACCGGCCTGCGCGAATCTCATGGCCAATAACCGGCCAGTTCCTTCTGCCGCCGCTCAGGTTTTCACGATCGCCCGCACGCGAACGTACCGACGACGAGGAGACGCCGATGGCATCAGCCATCACGACCCTCGCTGCAGACGCCCCGACGCTGTCTGCCGCGAACACCGGGTTCATGCTCATCTGCTCCGCCCTGGTCATGCTGATGACCCCGGGACTCGCCTTCTTCTACGGAGGCATGGTCCGCGTCAAGAGCAGCCTCAACATGCTGATGATGAGCTTCATCAGCCTAGGGATCGTCACGATCCTCTGGGTCCTCTACGGCTTCAGCCTCGCCTTCGGCACCGACTCAGGCTCCCTCATCGGCTGGAACTCCGACTACGTGGGCCTCAGCGGCATCGGGATCACCGAGCTCTGGGACGGCTACACCATCCCGGTCTACGTCTTCGCCGTCTTCCAGCTGATGTTCGCCGTCATCACCCCGGCCCTGATCAGCGGCGCCCTCGCCGACCGCGTGAAGTTCAGCGCCTGGATCCTCTTCACCGCCCTCTGGGTCACCGTCGTCTACTTCCCCGTCGCCCACTGGGTCTGGGGCGCCGGCGGCTGGCTCTTCGAGATGGGCGTCATCGACTTCGCCGGCGGCACCGCCGTCCACATCAACGCGGGCGCCGCCGCCCTCGGCGTCATCCTCGTCATCGGCAAGCGGGTCGGCTTCAAGAAGGACCCCATGCGCCCGCACAGCCTCCCCCTCGTGATGCTGGGCGCCGGTCTCCTCTGGTTCGGCTGGTTCGGCTTCAACGCCGGCTCCTGGCTCGGCAACGACGACGGCGTCGGCGCGGTCATGTTCGTCAACACCCAGATCGCCACCGCCGCCGCCATGCTCGCCTGGCTCGCCTACGAGAAGCTGCGCCACGGCTCCTTCACCACCCTCGGCGCCGCCTCCGGCGCGGTCGCCGGCCTGGTCGCCATCACCCCCGCGGGCGGCGCGGTCAGCCCGCTCGGCGCGATCGCCGTCGGCGCGATCGCCGGTCTGCTGTGCGCCATGGCCGTGGGCCTGAAGTACAAGTTCGGCTACGACGACTCCCTCGACGTCGTCGGCGTCCACCTCGTCGGCGGTGTCGTCGGCTCCCTGCTCGTGGGCCTCTTCGCCACCGGCGGGGTCCAGTCCGACGTCGCCGGCCTCTTCTACGGCGGCGGCCTGGAGCAGCTCGGCAAGCAGGCGATCGGCGTCTTCTCCGTCCTCGCCTACTCTCTGGTGGCATCCGCGGTGCTCGCCCTCCTCCTCGACAAGACCATCGGGATGCGGGTCCCCGAGGACGACGAGGTCGCCGGCATCGACCAGATCGAGCACGCCGAGACCGCCTACGACTTCAGCGGAGCCGGTGGCGGAGCCGCCGCGCGGAGCACCGCCGCCCCCACCCCCTCCGCCGCGAGCAAGAAGGTTGACGCATGAAGCTGATCACCGCGATCGTCAAGCCGCACAAGCTGGACGAGATCAAGGAAGCACTCCAGACCTTCGGAGTGCAGGGCCTCACGGTCAGCGAGGCCAGCGGCTACGGCCGCCAGCGCGGCCACACCGAGGTCTACCGGGGCGCCGAGTACCAGGTCGACCTCGTCCCCAAGATCCGCATCGAGGTGCTGGTCGAGGACTCCGACGCCGAAGAGCTCATCCGGGTCGTCGTCAGCGCGGCGTCCACCGGCAAGATCGGCGACGGCAAGGTGTGGAGCGTCCCCGTGGACTCGGTCGTCCGGGTCCGCACCGGCGAGCGCGGCGCGGACGCGCTGTAGGACCTGTCCGGTCGGTCGGGCCGGACAAGCGAGCGGGGTCTGGCGCGTGCGCTCGCAAGGCGGAGGAGGGAATCGACGCGGAGCGTCGGTGACCGACGACAACGCGGCGAGCGTGCGCGCCAGGGCACGCGAGCCCGGCCTGACCGACCGGACAGGTCCTAACCGAGGGGAGTTCCCGGGTGACGAGTGTCGAGAACACCACAGACCACACGGCCGACTCGGGACCCAGCGGATACGCCGCGGCCCGGCTGCGACTCCTGCAGGAGGAGTCGCGGTCCGGGCCCTCGCGGCGTTCCGCCCTGGCCGGGCTGACCGACCAATGGCTCAGCGCCCTGTTCAACACCGCCGCACGGGAGACGGGCGTCCGAGGCGCCACCCTCGTGGCCGTCGGCGGTTACGGCAGGGCCGAACTCTCCCCACGCAGCGACCTCGACCTCGTACTGCTGCACGACGGCAAGGCCGAGCCCGCGGCGCTCGGCGCCCTGGCCGACCGCCTCTGGTACCCGGTCTGGGACCTCGGCGTCGCCCTCGACCACTCGGTGCGCACCCCCGGCGAGGCCCGCCGGACGGCCGCCGAGGACCTGAAGGCGCACCTGGGCCTGCTGGACGCACGCACGGTCGCGGGCGACGCCGGCCTCCTCGCGGGCCTGCGGACCGCCGTCCTGGCCGACTGGCGCAACCAGGCCCCGAAACGCCTCCCCGAGCTGCACTCCCTGTGCCGCGAGCGCGCCGAGCGGGCCGGGGAACTCCGCTTCCTGCTCGAACCCGACCTCAAGGAGGCACGCGGCGGGCTCCGGGACGTCACCGCGCTGCGGGCCGTCGCCGCCTCCTGGCTCGCCGACGCCCCGCGCGAAGGCCTCGCCGAGGCCCGGCGGCGGCTCCTGGACGCGCGCGACGCCCTCCACCTGGTCACCGGCCGGGCCACCGACCGGCTCTCGCTGCAGGAACAGGACCAGGTCGCGGCGCAGCTCGGGCTGCTCGACGCCGACGCACTGCTGCGCGAGGTCTACGAGGCCGCCCGCGTGGTCGCGTACGCCGGCGACGTGACCTGGCGGGAGGTCGGACGGGTGCTGCGGGCCCGCGCCGCCCGGCCCCGGCTGCGCGGGCTGCTGGGCGGCCGCGGCGCCACCGCCGCGGCCCGGGCACCCCTGGCCGAAGGCGTGGTGGAGTCCGACGGGGAGGCCGTCCTGGCCCTGGCCGCCCGCCCGGACCGCGACGCCGTACTGGCCCTGCGGCTGGCCGCGGCGGCCGCGCAGGCAGGGCTCCCCGTGTCACCGCACGCCGTACGCCGGCTCGCGCAGCAGGGGAAGGCCCTGCCGGTGCCCTGGCCGGCCGAGGCCCGGGAACAACTGCTCACGCTCCTGGGCGCGGGCGAGCCGACCGTGGTCGTGTGGGAGGCCATGGAGGCGGAAGGACTGATCACCCGGCTGCTCCCCGACTGGGAGCGGGTGCGCTGCCGCCCGCAGCGCAACCCCGTCCACACCTGGACCGTGGACCGCCACCTCATCGAGACGGCGGTGCGGGCCGCGGCCCTCACCCGCCGGGTCGGCCGCCCCGACCTGCTGCTGATGGCCGCGCTCCTGCACGACATCGGCAAGGGCTGGCCGGGCGACCACTCGGTGGCCGGGGAGACCATCGCCCGGGACGTCGCCGCACGGGTCGGCTTCGACGCCGCGGACGCCGCCGTACTGGGCGCGCTCGTACGGCACCACCTGCTGCTGATCGACACCGCGACCCGGCGGGACCTGGACGACCCGGCCACCGTCCGCTCGGTCGCCGAGGCCGTCGGATCGGTGGGCACGCTGGAGATACTGCACGCCCTGACCGAGGCGGACGCCCTGGCCACCGGGCCGGCCGCCTGGAGCGCCTGGCGCGGCTCGCTCGTCGCCGACCTCGTCGCCCGCGTCGCCGCCGTGCTGCGCGGCGCCGCCCCCGCCGAGCGGGAGGCGGAGATCCCGAGCGCCGAGCAGGAACGCCTGGCGGTGGAGGCCCTGCGCACCCGGGAGCCGGTCGTGGCCCTCCACACCCGCCAGGAGGAGGACGCGGTCGGCGTGGAACTCGTGGTGGCGGTGCCCGACCAGCCGGGGGTCCTGCCCGCGGCGGCCGGGGTGCTGGCCCTGCACCGGCTCACCGTACGGGCGGCGGACCTGCGCTCCGTGGAGCTCCCGGACCGCCTCGGCGAGGTCCTCGTGCTGCGGTGGCGGGTGGCCGCCGAGTACGGGGCGCTGCCCGAGGCCGCCCGGCTGCGCACCGATCTGGTGCGCGCCCTGGACGGCTCGCTGGACGTCCCGGCCAGGCTGGCCGACCGCGAGGCGGCCTACCCGCGCCGCCGCGGGGTCGTCCCGCCGCCGCCCCGGGTCACCGTCGTGCCCGACGTCTCCTCGCTGGCCACGGTGCTGGAGGTGCGGGCACCCGACGCCGTCGGCCTGCTGCACCGGATCGGCCGGGCCCTGGAGACCGCGGGCGTCAGGGTGCGCAGCGCCCACGTCTCCACGCTGGGTGCCAACGCGGTGGACACGCTGTACGTGACCACCGCGGAGGGCAAACCCCTGGATGCCGCCGAGGCGGCCGCCCTGGCGGCCACGGTGGAGTCGGCCCTGTCGTAGCCGGGTGCGGCGCCGCTGCGCGGGGCTCCGCCCCGGACCCCGCGCAGCGGCGGAACCGTACAGGGAGCGGGCAGGTCCCCGGACGGGGGAAGGGCCCGATACCCTGGGGGACGACCACAACGCCCCCGACCCGAGGAATCGCGACCACCGTGTTCGATACGCTCTCCGACCGCTTGGCGAATACCTTCAAGGGCCTGCGCGGCAAAGGCCGGCTGTCCGAGGCTGACATCGACGCAGCGGCCCGGGAAATCCGTATCGCCCTCCTCGAGGCCGACGTCGCCCTCCCCGTCGTCCGCTCCTTCATCGCGAACGTCAAGGAACGCGCGCGCGGCGAAGAGGTCAGCAAGGCCCTGAACCCGGGCCAGCAGGTCCTGAAGATCGTCAACGACGAGCTCATCACCATCCTCGGCGGCGAGACCCGGCGGCTGCGCCTCGCCAAGACCGCCCCCACCGTGATCATGCTCGCAGGTCTCCAGGGTGCCGGTAAGACCACCCTCGCCGGAAAGCTCGGTCTCTGGCTGAAGGGGCAGGGCCACACCCCGCTCCTCGTCGCGTGCGACCTCCAGCGCCCGAACGCCGTCAACCAGCTCTCCGTCGTCGCCGACCGCGCGGGCGTGGCCTTCTACGGTCCCCAGCCGGGCAACGGCGTCGGCGACCCGGTCCAGGTCGCGAAGGACTCCGTCGAGTACGCGCGCACCAAGCAGTTCGACGTCGTCATCGTCGACACCGCCGGCCGCCTCGGCATCGACGCCGAGCTGATGCAGCAGGCCGCGGACATCCGCGACGCCGTCAGCCCGGACGAGATCCTCTTCGTCGTCGACGCCATGATCGGCCAGGACGCGGTCAACACCGCCGAGGCCTTCCGTGACGGCGTCGGCTTCGACGGCGTGGTGCTCTCCAAGCTCGACGGCGACGCCCGCGGTGGTGCCGCGCTCTCCATCGCGCACGTCACCGGCAAGCAGATCATGTTCGCCTCGAACGGCGAGAAGCTCGACGACTTCGACGCCTTCCACCCCGACCGCATGGCGGGCCGGATCCTCGACATGGGTGACATGCTCACCCTCATCGAGCAGGCCGAGAAGACCTTCTCGCAGGCCGAGGCCGAGAAGATGGCGGCCAAGCTTGCCAAGGGCCCCAAGGAATTCACGCTCGACGACTTCCTCGCCCAGATGGAGCAGGTCCGCAAGATGGGCTCCATCTCCAAGCTGCTCGGCATGCTGCCCGGCATGGGGCAGATCAAGGACCAGATCAACAACATCGACGAGCGCGACGTCGACCGCACCGCCGCGATCATCAAGTCGATGACCCCGGCGGAGCGCCAGGACCCGACGATCATCAACGGCTCGCGCCGCGCCCGTATCGCCAAGGGTTCCGGTACCGAGGTCAGCGCCGTCAAGTCGCTGGTCGAGCGGTTCTTCGACGCCCGCAAGATGATGTCCCGCATGGCCCAGGGCGGCGGCATGCCCGGCATGCCCGGCATCCCCGGGATGGGCGGCGGCCCCGGCCGGCAGAAGAAGCAGGTCAAGCAGGCCAAGGGCAAGCGCAAGAGCGGCAACCCGATGAAGCGCAAGCAGGAGGAGGCCGCAGCGGCCGCCCGCCGCGAGCAGGGCCCGCAGACGGTCGACCCGGCGGCCGCGTCCAACCCGTTCGGCCTCCCGGCCGGCGGCCAGGGCGGTCAGGACTTCGACCTGCCGGACGAGTTCAAGAAGTTCATGAAGTAGCGGGCGGACGAGCCACGACGACGAGGGGCCCCGACCGGGGCACGGGCACCGGCCCGGACGGTCGGGGCCCCTCGTCGCGTGGCCGTACGGCGGCGGTTACGGCACCCGGGCGATCACGTACCGGAAGATGTTCGGCAGCCACACGGTGCCGTCGGGTCGCTCGAAGGGGTGAAGCGCCTCGGCGAGCTCCTTCTCCGCCAGCGAGGCATCGGACGCGCCGTCGTACAGCCCGGTCGACAGCAGCCCCCGCACCGCGCTGTCCACGTCCGCGTAGCCGAAGGGGCAGAACACCCGCCCCGACCCGTCCGGCCGCAGCCCGGCGCGCTCCACGACGGCGTCCAGATCCCGGGGCACGGGCCCGCCGCCCAGCACCGTCGGCACCGTGCAGCGCTCCGCGGGACCCCAGTCGGCGAGCACCACGGCGCCGCCGCGTCTGACGGCCGGCAGGGCCGCGGCCAGGGCCTCCGGGGCGGGCGAGAAGGCCAGCAGGGCGTCGTACGGGCGGGCCGCCGGGGACGCCGCCGGCGGCTGCGCCAGCACCTCCAGCAGTCGCTCACGGGCCAGCGCCCGCCGGGCCGGATCCGCCTCCACGCCGGTGGCCGCGGCTCCCCGCCCGGCCGCCAGCAGCAGGGCCAGGCCGGCCCCGCAGTCGAGGCCCAGCAGCCGGTCCCCCGGCCCGACCTCCAGCCGGTCGTAGACCGCCTCGTACAGCGGTACCAGCATCCGTTCCTGGATTTCCGCCCAGTCCCGGGCGACGAGCGTCGCGGTCGGCGTCGGTGTCATCGAATGAGCGCTCCTGATTCCGTGTCGCCCCCCAGCCCCCGTTGCCAGAGAACTCCCCATTCGCCCCCGCGTCCAGAGGAGCGCGGCACCCGATTCACGCATCCTGTGCCGGGCGCCGTACGATTCGCGGCATGGCAAAGGCACCCGTTCTCACCCCGCAGGCGGAGGATTTCCCCCGCTGGTACCAGGATCTGATCAACAAGGCCGAGCTGGCCGACAACGGTCCGGTCCGCGGCACCATGGTCATCCGACCGTACGGCTACGGCCTGTGGGAGCGGATGCAGCAGGAGATGGACGCCCGCATCAAGGACCAGGGCGCCCAGAACGCGTACTTCCCCCTCTTCATCCCGCAGTCGTACCTGACGAGGGAAGCCGAGCACGTCGAGGGCTTCGCCCCCGAGCTGGCGGTCGTCACGCACGGCGGCGGCAAGGAGCTGGAGGAGCCGGTCGTCGTCCGGCCCACGTCCGAGACGATCATCAACGACTACTTCTCCAAGTGGGTCCAGAGCTACCGCGACCTGCCCCTGCTGATCAACCAGTGGGCCAACGTGGTCCGCTGGGAGATGCGCCCCCGCGTCTTCCTCCGCACGAGCGAGTTCCTCTGGCAGGAGGGCCACACGGCCCACGCCACCTACGAGGACGCCCGCGACTACGCCGCCCGCATCCACCGTGACGTCTACGGCGACTTCATGACGAACGTGCTCGGCATCGACGTCGTGCTCGGCCGCAAGACCGCCAAGGAGCGCTTCGCCGGCGCCATCAACACCCTCACCCTGGAGGGCATGATGGGTGACGGCAAGGCCCTGCAGATGGGCACCAGCCACGAGCTCGGCACCAACTTCGCCCAGGCCTTCAACACGCAGTACCTGTCGAAGGAGGGCAAGCAGGAGCTGGTCTGGCAGACCTCGTGGGGCGTCTCGACCCGCATGGTCGGCGGTCTGATCATGTCCCACGGCGACGACAACGGACTGCGCGTCCCGCCGCGCCTCGCCCACGTCCAGGTCGTCGTCATGGCGATCAAGGGTGACGAGGCCGTCGCCAAGGTCCGCGAGCTGGGCGACCGGCTGAAGGCCGCCGGCATCCGCGTCCAGGTCGACGACCGGGTCGACACCCCCTTCGGCCGCCGCGCCGTGGACTGGGAGCTCAAGGGCGTTCCGGTCCGCATCGAGATCGGTCCCCGCGACCTGGAGGCCGGAACCGCGATGCTGGCCCGCCGGATCCCGGGCGGGAAGACCCCGGTCCAGATCGACGCGCTCGTCGACCTGCTGCCCAAGGTGCTGGACGAGGACCAGGCGCAGCTGCTGCGCGAGTCCCGCGAGCGCCGCGAGTCCCGTACGTCCGACGTCGCGACCATCGAGGAGGCCGCCGAGGCCGCCGTCGCCGGCGGCTGGGCGCGGATCCCGTGGGCCGACCTCGGCCCGGAGGGCGAGGCGAAGCTGGCCGAGCAGGCCGTCTCCGTGCGCTGCCTGGTGGCCGAGGACGGGTCCGTCCCGGACGCCGACGACGCTCCCGGTACCCTCGCGATCGTGGCGCGCTCGTACTGATCTCGCCGTCGGAGCCCTCCGGGTCCCGGCGTGCGGCGGGTGCCGCGCGCCGGGGCCGGGGCTTTTTGGTCGACATTACGCACCGACTCCTCCTGAGTTCGGCGCACCCGTCCTCGTCGGGACGCATCAGACTGAACTGACTGGTACGTGCAAAAAATTTGGAATGGCCCGGAATCGGAACACCCGGGCACCTCGGCTCGTTGTCACGACGTGAGCACGACACCACCTGTTCTCGCCGCAGAGCTGGCGCAGGCGTGGGCCGACATTCAGCGGTACCACCCCGAGCTGCCTGACCTTGCCGCGCCCGAGTCCCTGATCGGAGAGTCCTCGTCCGCCTGTGGCGCCGAGCTCTCCTTCGAGCGACTGCTGCACGAGGCAGTCCACGGCATCGCGGCCGCCCGCGGTGTCCGCGACACCTCCCGCGCAGGCCGCTACCACAACCGAAGATTCCTCGCGATCGCCGAGGAGATGGGGCTGGACCACTCCGACGAGCCGCACGCGAGCAGCGGCTTCTCGCTGGTCACGCTCAATCCGGAGGCGAAGCGGCGCTACCGGCCCACCATGGAGCGGCTGCAGCGCGCGCTCAAGGCGCACACGGCCGCCACCGCCGCCGACACCAAGCGCAGCTTCCGGGGGCCCGCCGCGCGGCACGGTTCCTCGGGCGGCGGCGTGCGCGTCAAGGCGGTCTGCGACTGCGGGCGCAACGTACGGGTCGTCCCCTCCGTGCTCGCCCAGGCCCCGATCGTGTGCGGCGGCTGCATGAAGCCCTTCCGCATCCCCGAAGTCGCCATCGCGGCGGCCTCCTGACCGCCCTCCCGCCCGCCGACGGGACCACCGTCCCGCGGCGCGGAGGCCGCCGGGCCCACGCCCCCACCGGGGCGGCCGCCGCCGGCGCACGCGTGCCAGACGTGAGCGGGCCGCCGGCGGCAGTCCGTCCTGCCCACCCGGCCGAACGCGCCGCAGGCGTATGGCACAATGGCTAGCTGTACTCGACAGTCGCACAGGACCCCTCTCTCCTCCGGCTGACGCGTCCATCGGGCACCCGAGTACCGCAACCCCACGTGGCATCTCATGTGCCCTACCACGTCAAGTTCAGGAGACACCACTCCAGTGGCAGTCAAGATCAAGCTCAAGCGCCTCGGTAAGATCCGCTCTCCCCACTACCGCATCGTCGTCGCCGACGCCCGCACCCGCCGGGACGGCCGCGCGATCGAGGAGATCGGCATCTACCAGCCGACCTACAACCCGTCGCGCATCGAGGTCAACGGCGAGCGCGCCCAGTACTGGCTCTCCGTCGGCGCCCAGCCGACCGAGGCCGTTCTCGCCATCCTGAAGCTCACCGGTGACTGGCAGGCGCACAAGGGCCTCCCGGCCCCCGCGCCGCTGCTGCAGCCGGCCACGAAGGAAGACAAGCGTCGCTCCTTCGACGAGTTCGCCAAGGCCCTTGAGGGCATCGGCGAGGGCAAGGGCGAGGCCATCACGCAGAAGAAGAAGGCCGACAAGAAGGCGGACGAGGCCGAGGCCGCCGCCGAGTCGACCGAGGCCTGAGCATGCTCGAGGAGGCTCTTGAGCACCTCGTAAAGGGCATTGTGGACAACCCCGACGAAGTGCAGGTCGCCTCGCGCAACCTGCGCCGCGGGCAGGTGCTCGAGGTCCGGGTCCACCCCGACGACCTCGGCAAGGTGATCGGCCGCAACGGCCGCACCGCACGTGCCCTGCGTACCGTCGTGGGCGCCATCGGCGGCCGGGGGATCCGCGTCGACCTCGTCGACGTGGACCAGGTCCGCTGAGCAGTTGAATCACCGGCACGGGCCGGGGAGGGCACACGTGCCCGCCCCGGCCCGTCGTCGTCTGAACAGGAGAGGCACAGACAGTGGAGCTGGTAGTCGCGCGGATCGGCCGCGCCCACGGCATCAAGGGTGAGGTCACCGTCGAGGTGCGCACGGACGAGCCGGAACTGCGGCTCAGCCCCGGTGCCGTGCTGCGCACCGAACCGGCTTCGGCGGGCCCGCTGACCATCGAGACGGGCCGGGTGCACAGCGGCCGGCTGATGCTGCGCTTCGCGGGCGTCAAGGACCGCACGGCCGCGGAGTCGCTCCGCAACACCCTCCTCATCGCCGACGTGGACCCGGCGGAGCTGCCCGAGGAGGAGGACGAGTACTACGACCACCAGCTGATGGACCTGGACGTGGTGCTCGAAGACGGCACCGAGATCGGCCGGATCACCGAGATCTCGCACCTGCCCTCGCAGGACCTGTTCATCGTCGAGCGCCCCGACGGCACCGAGGTGATGATCCCCTTCGTCGAGGAGATCGTCGCCGAGATCGACCTGGAGGAGCAGCGCTGCGTCATCACCCCGCCGCCCGGGCTGATCGACGACCGCGCCGAGATCGCCTCCGCCCGTGACGCCGAGGCCGCGAGCTCCGAGGACGACGCCTGATGCGGCTCGACGTCGTCACGATCTTCCCCGAGTACCTGGAACCGCTGAACGTCTCCCTCGTCGGCAAGGCCCGCGCCCGCGGTCAGCTCGACGTGCACGTCCACGACCTGCGGAACTGGACCCACGACCGGCACAACACGGTCGACGACACCCCGTACGGCGGCGGCCCCGGCATGGTCATGAAGACCGGACCGTGGGGCGAGGCGCTGGACGAGACGCTCGCCGACGGTTACGAGGCGGGCGCGCACGGCCCGGTCATGGTGGTGCCCACGCCCAGCGGCCGTCCGTTCACCCAGGAACTCGCCGTGGAGCTCTCCGAGCGGCCGTGGCTGATCTTCACGCCCGCCCGCTACGAGGGCATCGACCGCCGGGTCATGGACGAGTACGCCACGCGGATGCCGGTGTACGAGGTCTCCATCGGTGACTATGTCCTGGCCGGCGGCGAGGCGGCCGTTCTGGTCGTCACCGAGGCCGTGGCGCGGCTGCTGCCCGGAGTGCTCGGCAACGCCGAGTCCCACCGGGACGACTCCTTCGCCCCCGGCGAGATGGCGAACCTGCTGGAGGGGCCCGTCTACACCAAGCCGCCCGTGTGGCGTGGCCGGGACATCCCCGACGTCCTGCTCAGCGGCCACCACGGCAGGATCGCCCGCTGGCGCCGGGACGAGGCCTTCCGCAGGACCGCGAGCAACCGCCCCGACCTGATCGAGCGCTGTGAGGCCTCCGGCTTCGACAAGAAGGACCGCGAGATCCTCTCCATCCTGGGCTGGCAGCCGTCGCCGGACGGCCGATTTTGGCGCAGGCCGCAGGCCGTGGAAGAATAGGCGGCTGCTGTGTGCTCGCCGGACGCCCCTGCCACAGGGGGACCGTCGGCCGCCGAGTGGCACGGCTCCCGAATTCTCTACGGAAACCCGCACTGGCGACCTGTGGCGTCATGCGAAGAAAGCAGACGAAGAACATGTCTCACCTGCTCGATGGCGTCAACGCCGCCGCGCTCCGCTCGGACGTCCCGGCCTTCCGCCCGGGTGACACGATCAACGTGCACGTCCGCGTGATCGAGGGCAACCGCTCCCGTATCCAGCAGTTCAAGGGTGTCGTCATCCGCCGCCAGGGCTCCGGTGTCTCCGAGACCTTCACCGTTCGCAAGGTCTCCTTCAGCGTCGGCGTGGAGCGTACCTTCCCGGTCCACTCCCCGATCTTCGAGAAGATCGAGCTCGTCACCCGCGGTGACGTCCGCCGTGCGAAGCTGTACTACCTCCGTGAGCTCCGCGGCAAGGCCGCGAAGATCAAGGAGAAGCGCGACAAGTAAGGTCGCCACCGGTGTCCGGGGACGGCCGGATAGGCTCGCCCCCGATGGACACCGAAGCACCTCACACGCAGCGCGGTCACTCTTCCCCCCGAGAGGGGGAGGGGTGGCCGCGTTCTGCGTTCTCCCGGACGACCGACGGGGCCGGGCCCGGACGGAGGCAGCCGACCTGGCGCCGGGCCGGAGCGCTCGGCGTGATCTGCGCGGTTTTCCTGCTGCTGCTCAGCAATTTCGTCGTACAGCCCTTCCTGATCCCGAGCCGTTCCATGGAGCCCACGCTCCGGGTCGGGGACCGGGTACTGGTCAACAAACTGGCGTACCGTTTCGGCGATCAGCCGGGCCGCGGGGACGTCGTGGTCTTCGACGGCACGGGTTCCTTCGTGCGGGAGCGGCCGGACGGCAGCCCGGTCGGCGCCCTGGTGCGCGGCGCCGCCTCGGCGCTGGGGCTCGCGGAGCCCTCCGACACCGACTTCGTGAAACGGGTGGTGGGCGTGGGTGGTGACGACGTGGTCTGCTGCGACGCGGGCGGCCGGGTCTCGGTCAACGGCGTTCCGCTGGACGAGCCGTACCTGCACCCCGGGGACGCGCCCTCGACGGTGCCCTTCCGCATCGTCGTGCCGCTGGGGACCCTGTGGGTGATGGGCGATCATCGTTCCCAGTCCCGGGACTCACGGGACCACCTCGGAGAACCGGGCGGGGGGATGGTTCCGGTGGAGAAGGTGATCGGGCGGGCCGACTGGATCGGCTGGCCGGTTTCGCGCTGGGGTGCCGTCGGCGGCGGCCATGGGTAGCCGCGGACGGCCGAGGGGCCGACGGGAGCGGGAACCGGAGCCGAGCGGACGATCGAGGGCCAGACGGGAACGCGAGCCGGAACCGGATTTCGGGGGTACGCCGCGGGACCGGTGGGAGCCCGAGCCCGAACCGGATTTCCGGGGTACGCCGCAGGACCGGTGGGAGCCCGAGTCGGAACGGGACTTCCGGGGTACGCCGCAGGACCGGTGGGAGCCCGAACCCGAACCGGACCTGCGCGGCAGGGCCCGGGGCCGGCGGGAGCCCGAACCGGCCGCGGCGGAGGGGGGCCGGGCCCATCGGCGCCGGCTCGCCCGGAAGCTCCGGCGGCGCCGCCGTACGCGCCGGGCCGGAGAGCTGCCCCTGCTCGTGGTGGTGGCGCTGTGCATAGCCCTGCTCCTCAAGACCTTCCTGGTGCAGGCCTTCTTCATTCCGTCGGGCTCGATGGAGCAGACCATCCGGATCGGCGACCGGGTCCTCGTGGACAAGCTGACCCCGTGGTTCGGCTCCACGATCGAGCGCGGCGACATCGTCGTGTTCAAGGACCCCGGCGGCTGGCTCAAGGGCGAGGCGGCCCGGCCCCCCAAGGACCCGATCGTGGTCAAGCAGATCAAGCAGGCCCTGACCTTCATCGGTCTGCTGCCCTCGGCCGACGAACAGGACCTGATCAAGCGCGTCATCGGCGTCGGCGGGGACACCGTCAAGTGCTGCGACGCCCGGGGCCGGGTCACCGTCAACGGCTCGCCGCTCGACGAGCCGTACGTCAACCCGGGCAACACCCCCTCCGACATCCCTTTCGAGGTGGAGGTGCCGGCCGGGAGGCTCTTCGTGATGGGTGACCACCGAGCGAATTCGGCCGATTCCCGCTTCCACCTCGACGAGGCCTTCGAGGGCACGATCGACGAAAAAGGCGTCGTGGGGGAGGCCGTGGTGATCGCTTGGCCGTTCGGGCACTGGACCCGTCTGGAGCAGCCCGCGACCTTCCGCATGGTGCCCGATCAGGCACGCCGCGAAGGACGCGGCCGGAGACGACGCCGGACGGGCACACCGTTCGCATAGTGTGTCCTCGGTCTCCCGAGCCTTAGGGAACTCCCGCTCGTTAAGGGAGGGGAGGGCCCGTGTCCGGTCCGGCGCGGGCGGTGATCGTGAGTGAGGAGTGGATGTGGGGGACGTGGCGGTAGGCGCACGGTCCGGACGCGACGAGGGCGAGGAGCGGCCGGACGACGCCGTCGCGCGAAAGGCCGAGGAGGACGGCGCTCTGGAGAAGCCGCACCGTTCCTTCTGGAAGGAGTTGCCGCTCCTCATCGGCATCGCCCTGCTGCTGGCCCTGCTGATCAAGACCTTCCTGGTCCAGGCGTTCTCGATCCCCTCCAACTCGATGCAGGACACCCTGCAGCGCGGGGACCGGGTGCTGGTCGACAAGCTCACCCCGTGGTTCGGCTCCGAGCCGGAGCGCGGCGAGGTCGTGGTCTTCCACGACCCGGCGGACTGGCTCTCGGGCGAGCCCACGCCGGAGCCGAACCTCGCGCAGCAGATCCTCAGCAAAATCGGCCTGATGCCGGACGCCTCCGAGAAGGACCTGATCAAGCGGACCATCGCCATCGGCGGTGACACGGTCGAGTGCAAGAAGGGCGGACCGGTCGTCGTCAACGGCAAGCCGCTCGACGAGCCGTACATCTACCCGGGCAACACCCCGTGCGACGACGCCCCGTTCGGCCCGCTCAAGGTGCCCCAGGGCAAGATCTGGGTGATGGGCGACCACCGGCAGAACTCCCAGGACTCCCGCTACCACATGCAGGACTCCACCGGGGGCTTCGTGCCGGTCGACAAGGTCGTCGGGCGGGCCGTCGTGATCGCGTGGCCGGTCACCCGCTGGTCCACCCTGCCGGTCCCGGACACCTACGACCAGCCGGGCATCGGCAACCAGGCCGCGGCAACCGCGCTCGGTCTCGGGGCCGCCGGACTGGCGCCGGTCGGGCTCGGGCCGGCCGCGCTGGGGCTCACCGGAGCGGTCCCGCTCGTGATGTGGCGCCGCCGGAGGCTGACCAGCGGCCGTACCGACGGGTAGGGTGCCGCCCAGGTCGACGATCCCGATGTGGGGGCGCTGGAATGGGCGGAACTGAAGCGATACGCAGTGGCAAGGATGGCCGCGGCGGTCTCGGCAACGTGTTGTCGGGGATCGTCGTGGCCATCGGCTTTGCGCTCTTCCTCGGCGGCTTCGTGTGGGGGGCGTTCGTCTACCGGCCCTACACGGTCCCGACCGACTCGATGATGCCGACGGTGCGGCCCGGCGACCGGGTACTCGCCCAGCGCATCGACGGCGGTGAGGTGCGCCGTGGGGACGTCGTCATCTTTACTGATTCCATGTGGAGCGATTCGCCCATGGTCAAGCGGGTCGTCGGCGTCGGCGGCGACACCGTCAGGTGCTGTGGAGCGGGCGGCGAGCTGACCGTGAACGGCACACCGCTGGACGAGCCCTACGCCGACACCAGTCGGCCGGACTCGGGCCTGGCCATGCCGCCCGGGCAGGCCCCGCCCCCCGGGACCCCCTTCGAGGTGACGGTCCCCGAGGAGAACCTCTTCCTGCTGGGCGACCGCCGTGCCGCCTCGCTGGACTCACGGGCCCACCTCCAGGAGGCCGGGCAGGGCACCGTGCCCCGGTCGGCCGTCAGCGCCCGCGTCGACGCGCTGGTCCGGCCGTCCGTGACGATGCTGGAGCGGCCGGGGACGTACGCGGCCCTGCCCGGCGGGATCTCGGGGCACGGGCCGCTGCGGCTCCAGATGGCGGCCGTGGTCGCCGGAGCCGCCCTGGTGGTGCTGGGGTCCGCGTACGGGCCCCTCGTACGGATCCTGGGCCGCGGGCGACGGGAGCGGGCCGGTGTCTCCTGAACCGGCGGGCGGGCACGGCCCGCGGCAGGTGTCCCGGGTCATCCTGCTGGACCCGGCGGACCGGATCCTGCTCCTGCACGGCTTCGAACCGGCCGACCCCTCGGACGACTGGTGGTTCACCCCCGGCGGCGGGCTGGAGGGGGCGGAGACCCGCGAGCAGGCCGCACTGCGCGAGCTGGCGGAGGAGACCGGGATCACCGAGGTGGAGCTGGGCCCCGTGCTCTGGCACCGCTTCTGCTCCTTCCCCTTCGACGGCCGGCGCTGGGAGCAGGACGAGTGGTACTTCCTGGCCCGGACCAGCCGGACCACGACCTGGATGGGCGGTCTGACCGAGCTGGAACGGCGCAGCGTCACCGGAGCCAGGTGGTGGACCTCCGAGGAACTTCTCACGGCACGTGAGACGGTGTACCCGACCAGACTCGCCGAGCTGCTCCGCACGCTGCTCGACGACGGTCCTCCGGGTGCGCCGGTGGTCCTGGCCCCGGAAATCGTCTAGGGGCGCACGGCGCTGGCGCACAATAGGGGGACGCACGGCTGAAGGGGAACATGCCATGAGTGCCGAGGACCTCGAAAAGTACGAGACCGAGATGGAGCTGAAGCTCTATCGGGAGTACCGCGACGTCGTCGGGCTGTTCAAGTACGTGATCGAGACCGAACGTCGTTTCTACCTCACCAACGACTACGAGATGCAGGTGCACTCGGTCCAGGGCGAGGTGTTCTTCGAGGTCTCCATGGCCGACGCCTGGGTCTGGGACATGTACCGGCCGGCCCGCTTCGTGAAGCAGGTACGGGTGCTGACCTTCAAGGACGTGAACATCGAGGAGCTCAACAAGAGCGACCTCGAACTGCCCGGGAGCTGAGCCGCCTCACCCGGGAGGGTGACGGGTCTGTCCACAGCGGCCGGGTTGTCCACCAAGATCCACACGGTGGGCGGGGACGCGGGACCGTCGGTGCCGGAGGTGGTGCCGGATGGACGCGAAGAGCGTGGCACGGCAGGCATTGGGGCGGTACGGCGAGGAGCTCGCGGCACGACGGCTGACCGAGGCCGGGATGACCGTCATCGCGCGGAACTGGCGGTGCCGCGCCGGGGAGATCGACATCGTCGCGCGCGACGGGGACGCCCTCGTCGTGTGCGAGGTCAAGACACGGCGCGCGGGTGACTTCGAGCATCCGATGGCGGCGGTGCGGGCCGCGAAGGCGGACCGGCTGCGGCGGCTCGCCGGGCGCTGGCTCGCCGACCACGGCGGACCGCCGCCGGGCGGGGTCCGCATCGACCTCGTCGGCGTCCTGCTGCCGCGGCGCGGCGCGCCGCTGGTGGAACACGTCAGGGGGGTGGCCTGATGGGGTTCGCGCGAGCCTGCTCCGTGGCCCTGGTCGGCGTCGAAGGCGTGGTGGTCGAGGTCCAGGCCGACCTGGAGCCCGGGGTCGCGGCCTTCACGCTGGTGGGGCTGCCGGACAAGACCCTCGTCGAGAGCCGGGACCGGGTGCGCGCGGCCGTGGTGAACTCCGGAGCGGCCTGGCCGCAGAAGAAGCTCACGGTCGGGCTGAGTCCGGCGTCCGTGCCGAAGGCCGGCGCCGGCTTCGATCTGGCCGTCGCGATCGCGGTGCTCGGTGCCGCCGAGGTGGTCGATCCGGCGGTCATCGCCGATCTCGTGCTGATCGGCGAGCTGGGGCTGGACGGGCGGGTGCGTCCGGTCCGGGGGATCCTGCCGGCCGTCCTCGCCGCGGCGGAGGCCGGCCACCGTCAGGTGGTCGTGCCGCAGCAGTGCGCCGCCGAGGCCGCGCTCGTGCCGGACGTCTCGGTGCTCGGCGTACGCAGCCTGCGCCAGTTGATCGCCGTCCTGACCGACGGGGCGGTGCCGGAGGAGGAACCGCCGGACCCGCCGGGCCGCCCGGACCCGATACTGGCCGGACTGCTCGTGCCCGGAGCGGGCCTGGGCAGCGGTCTCGCCCCGGCACGTCCCGGCGGGGACTGCGCCGACTTCCCGGACCTCGCCGATGTGACGGGGCAGCACACGGCGCGCCGCGCCCTCGAAGTGGCGGCCGCCGGCGGACACCACCTGTTCCTGAGCGGACCGCCGGGCGCGGGCAAGACGATGCTGGCCGAGCGGCTGCCCTGGATCCTGCCGCCGCTCACCCGGCAGGACTCCGTGGAGGTCACCGCCGTCCACTCGGTCGCGGGAATCCTGCCGCCCGGCGAACCGCTGGTCTCCCGGCCCCCGTACTGCGCCCCGCACCACTCGGCGACCATGCAGTCCCTGGTGGGCGGCGGAACAGGGGTGCCCCGGCCCGGAGCGGTCTCCCTGGCCCATCGGGGCATTCTCTTCCTGGACGAGGCCGCCGAGTTCCACAGCCGGGCGCTGGACGCGCTGCGCCAGCCCCTCGAATCGGGGCACGTGGTGATCGCCCGCGCCGCCGGAGTGGTGCGGCTGCCCGCCAGGTTCCTGATGGTGCTCGCGGCGAATCCCTGCCCCTGCGGGCGCCACACCCTGCACGGGTCGGGATGCGAATGCCCGCCCTCGGTGATCCGGCGTTACCAGGCCCGGCTGTCGGGGCCGTTGCTCGACCGGGTGGACCTGAGGGTGGAGGTCGAGCCCGTGTCCCGCGGGGACTTGCTGGGGCAGGGCGGCCGGGGGGAGACCACCGCGGTGGTCGCCGACCGGGTGTGCGCGGCCCGGGAGCGGGCCGCGAGCCGGTTCGCGGGCACCCCGTGGCGGCTCAACTCGGAGCTCCCGGGCCAGGAGTTGAGGACCCGTTGGCAGGCGGCCCCGGGCGCTCTGGCGCAGGCCGAGCGAGAACTGGAGCGGGGACTGCTGACGGCGCGCGGCCTGGACCGGGTCCTGCGGGTCGCCTGGACCGTCGCCGACCTGCGGGGGCGGGACCGGCCCGAGGCGCTGGACGTGGCCGTGGCGTTGGAGCTGCGGACGGGTATCGCCCGTGGGGCCGTCTCGATGACGGGGGCCGGGGCATGACCGGTACGGGGGAGGAGGAGCTGCTGGCGCGGGCGGCGCTGACCCGGGTGCTGGAGCCGGGGGACGTGCACGGCGGGCGCTGGCTCCGGGAGCACGGCGCCACAGGGCTGCTGAGGCTGCTGGCCGACCCGGAGGCGCCATGGCTGCCGTCGCCCGGGGTGGGGCCCGAGCGGCTCGCCGCCTACCGCAGACGGGCGGAGCTGGCCGACCCCCGGCGGGACCTGGAGCTCGCGGCCGCCGCGGGAGGCCGGTTCGTGCACCCCGGTTCGCCGGAGTGGCCGACGCAACTGGACGACCTCGGCGACGAACGGCCCGTCGGGCTGTGGCTGCGGGGGCGGCCGAACCTGCGCACCTGGGCGCTGCGTTCGGTCGCCGTGGTCGGGGCCCGGGCCTGCACCCCGTACGGCGCGCACATGGCGCAGACCCTGGCCGCCGGGCTCGCCGAGCGGGGCTGGGTCGTGGTCTCCGGCGCCGCCTTCGGCATCGACGGCGCCGCGCACCGCGGGGCCCTCGCCCCCGGCGGCGCGACCGCGGCGGTGCTCGCCTGCGGGGTGGACGTCGCCTATCCCCGGGGACACGCCGGACTGCTCGGCCGGATCGCCGGTCAGGGACTGGTCCTCGGGGAGTTGCCGCCCGGCAGCCATCCCACGCGCAGCCGGTTCGTCCTGCGCAACCGGGTCATCGCGGCCCTCACCCGCGGCACCGTCGTGGTGGAGGCCGCCCACCGCAGCGGTTCCCTGGTGACCGCCCGGCGGGCCCAGCGGCTCGGGCGGTTCACGATGGGCGTCCCGGGGCCCGCCACCAGCGGGCTCTCGGCCGGCGTGCACGAACTGCTGAGGGGCGAGGCGGTGCTGGTCACCGATGCCGCGGAGGTGGTCGAACTCGTCGGCTCCATCGGGGAGCTGGCGCCCGAGCGGCGTGGCCCGGTGCTCGCCCGCGACCTCCTGGACCCGGAGACCGGCCGCGTGCTCGAAGCCCTCCCGGCCGGCCGCCCGGCCACCGCGGCCGAGGTGGCACTCGTCGCGGGCACCGGCACCGATGAAGTCATCGGCAGACTGTACGAACTTCACTCTCTGGGGTTCGTCGAACGGCAGGGCGACGGCTGGCAGTTGGGCGGAGATACGGCTGGAGACGGCAGGCAAACCCGCTCCGCCCGGCGAGGCGGTCATTGACCTGGGGACTTCCGGTGAAAGAGTGAAACCGATGAGAGACGCGGTCCTCCCGGTGGCAGTCGCCGGGACCGTGCGCCAGGCGCCGGTCCCGGGTCGCCCGCGCGAGCCGGGGCGCCCCTCGGCCCCCGCGCCATCCCGTACTCTTCGCGCACCGCGACACTTCCGTCACGCTACGCTCCCAAGGAATCCGGCTCCGGCAAAGGCGACGCATGCCCCAGCACACCTCAGGGTCCGACCGCGCTGCGGTGCCCCCCGCTGCCCGCGGCAGCGTGCGGTCCACCGCGCCCTCGTCCCTGGAGGTGCTGTGGCGCTCGTACAAGGACTCGGGTGACGAACGGCTGCGGGAGCAGCTGATCCTGCACTACTCACCCCTGGTGAAGTACGTGGCCGGCCGCGTCAGCGTGGGCCTGCCGCCCAACGTGGAGCAGGCCGACTTCGTCTCCTCCGGGGTTTTCGGGCTCATCGACGCGATCGAGAAGTTCGACATCGACCGGTCGATCAAGTTCGAGACCTACGCGATCACCAGGATCCGCGGCGCGATGATCGACGAACTGCGGGCGCTGGACTGGATCCCCCGCTCGGTCCGGCAGAAGGCGCGGGCCGTGGAGCGGGCCTACGCCACGCTGGAGGCCCAGCTGCGGCGCACCCCGACGGAGACCGAGGTCGCCGGGGAGATGGGGATCGGTGTGGAGGACCTCCACACCGTCTTCAGCCAGTTGTCACTCGCGAACGTGGTCGCCCTGGAGGAGCTGCTGCACGTCGGCGGGGATGGCGGCGACCGCCTCTCGCTGATGGACACGCTGGAGGACACCGCCGCCGACGACCCGGTGGAGGTGGCGGAGGACCGCGAACTGCGGCGGCTGCTGGCGCGGGCCATCAACACGCTGCCCGAGCGGGAGAAGACCGTGGTCACCCTCTACTACTACGAGGGCCTCACCCTGGCCGAGATCGGCAACGTGCTGGGCGTCACCGAGAGCCGGGTCAGCCAGATCCACACCAAGTCCGTGCTGCAACTGCGCGCAAAATTGGCAGATGTCGGGCGGTGAGCTTGCGGTCCCTCCGTAGAGTGGACGTGTGCCCAGGATTCGAGCGGCCTCCGTGGCCGAGCACCGGTCGATGCAGCGCGGCGCCCTGTTGGACGCCGCACGCTCCCTGCTGTCCGAAGGCGGGACGGAAGCGCTGACCTTCCCCGCCCTGGCGGAGCGGACCGGACTCGCCCGGTCCTCCGTGTACGAGTACTTCCGCTCCCGCGCGGCCGTGGTCGAAGAGCTGTGCGCCGTGGACTTCCCCGTGTGGGCCGCCGAGATCGAGGGGGCGATGGAGCGGGCCGATTCGCCCGAGGCGAAGGTCGAGGCCTACGTGCGCAGCCAGCTGGGCCTGGTGGGCGACCGTCGGCACCGGGCGGTCGTGGCGATCTCGGCCGGCGAGCTGGACGCGGGAGCGCGCGAGAAGATCCGCGCCGCGCACGGCGGGCTGATCGAGATGATCGTCGAGGCCCTGGCCGCCCTCGGGCAGGAGCAGCCGAGGCTGGCCGCGATGCTGCTCCAGGGGGTCGTGGACGCCGCCGTGCGCCGCATCGAGCTCGGTGCGGCGGAGGATCCCGAGGTCATCACGGAGACGGCCCTGGCCATCGCGCTGCGGGGTGTCCGGGGCTGAGCCCCGCTTCCCCTGCGGCCTCCGCCGTCCCGCCGCGGGCTCCGGCCGGGCCGGGATCCGGCAGCAGGCGCGGGGTGGGCCGCGCCAGCAGCGTCAGCGGGTTCAGGTACGCCTCGCCCGACAGCAGGCCCCAGTGCAGGCAGGGCCCCGGGCAGTGGGACCCCTCCGTGAGCACCGCCACCACCTGGCCCGCCGAGACCTCCTCGCCCTCCGCGACCAGCGGCCGGACCGGTTCGTAGGTCGTGCGCAGGCCGTTCGGCAGGGCGAGGGAGAGGACTCCGCGGCCCGCGACCTGCCCGGCGTGATGGACCCGGCCGGCGGCGACCGCCCGTAGCTCCGCACCCACCGGGGCGGCCAGGTCCACCCCGCGGTGGCCGGCCGCGTACGGCGTCGGCGGCGGATCCCACCAGCGCGTCACCGACAGCGGCGCGGGGAGCGGGCGGACCGCGGGGAGAGTCGGCGGGGCGGGGAGGGCCGGCGGGGCGGGGAGGGTCGCCCGGGACAGCGCCAGCAGCAGGCTGAGCAGCAGTGTCGTCATGCACCGAAGCGTCCCGCGCACCCCTGCGGCAGCGGGCCGGCCTGTGGACGGATGCGGCGCTGTGGACAACGGCGTCACCCGGCATACCGCCGGGTCCCGTACACTTCTTGTGGCGATCCGGGTCACCGGGTCGACTTCGCACGCCCCGGCACCAGCCCGAAACGGCCAGGTGACAGCGTCTCTCGGTCCCCTTCAAGGGGGCAGGGCGCGGTGGGGCGTCAGGAACCAAACCGAGAAACCAAGGAGATGGCCATGGCCGTCGTCACGATGCGGGAGCTGCTGGAAAGCGGCGTCCACTTCGGTCACCAGACCCGCCGCTGGAACCCGAAGATGAAGCGCTTCATCTTCACGGAGCGCAACGGCATCTACATCATCGACCTGCTGCAGTCGCTGTCGTACATCGACCGCGCCTACGAGTTCGTGAAGGAGACCGTCGCGCACGGTGGCTCCATCATGTTCGTCGGTACCAAGAAGCAGGCCCAGGAGGCCATCGCCGAGCAGGCGACGCGCGTCGGCATGCCGTACGTCAACCAGCGCTGGCTGGGTGGCATGCTCACCAACTTCTCCACCGTCTACAAGCGCCTCCAGCGTCTGAAGGAGCTTGAGGCGATCGACTTCGAGGACGTCGCCGCCTCGGGTCTCACCAAGAAGGAGCTCCTGGTCCTCTCCCGCGAGAAGGCCAAGCTGGAGAAGACCCTCGGTGGTATCCGCGAGATGTCGAAGGTTCCCAGCGCCGTCTGGATCGTCGACACCAAGAAGGAGCACATCGCCGTCGGTGAGGCGCGCAAGCTCCACATCCCGGTCGTCGCGATCCTCGACACCAACTGCGACCCCGACGAGGTCGACTACAAGATCCCGGGCAACGACGACGCGATCCGTTCCGTCACCCTGCTCACCCGCGTGATCGCCGACGCCGTCGCCGAGGGCCTCATCGCCCGCTCCGGCGCTGCGACCGGTGACTCGAAGCCGGGCGAGAAGGCCGCCGCCGAGCCGCTCGCCGAGTGGGAGCGCGACCTGCTCGAGGGTGACAAGAAGGCCGACGAGGCCGCCCCGGCCGCCACCGAGGCGCCCGCCGCCGAGGCCCCCGCCGCCGAGGCCCCCGCCGCCGAGGCCCCGGCCGCCGAGCAGGCCTGACCCACTGAGAGCGCCCGGTGTTCACGCGCCGGGCACTCGCAGCACGGACGATGACGGCGGGGGAGCCGCGCCTGGGGCGCGGCGCCTCCGCCGTTCACCCGTAGATCTACGACTTCGAGAGAGAATCACAGACTCATGGCGAACTACACCGCCGCTGACGTCAAGAAGCTCCGCGAGCTCACCGGCGCCGGCATGCTGGACTGCAAGAACGCGCTCGTGGACGCCGACGGTGACGTCGAGAAGGCCCAGGAAGCCCTCCGCATCAAGGGCCAGAAGGGCGTCGCCAAGCGCGAGGGCCGTTCTGCCGAGAACGGTGCCGTCGTCTCCCTCATCGCCGACGACAACACCTCCGGTGTCATCGTCGAGCTGAAGTGCGAGACCGACTTCGTCGCCAAGGGCGACAAGTTCCTGGCCGTCGCCAACGAGCTGGCCGCGCACGTCGCCGCCACCTCCCCGGCCGACATCGAGGCGCTGCTCGCGTCCGAGATCAAGCCCGGTCAGACCGTCACCGCCTTCGTCGACGAGGCCAACGCCAACCTCGGCGAGAAGATCGTCCTGGACCGCTTCGCGCAGTTCACCGGCGGCTACGTGACCGCGTACATGCACCGCACGATGCCCGACCTGCCGTTCCAGATCGGCGTCCTGGTCGAGCTCGACAAGGAGAACGCCGAGGTCGCCCGCGGTGTCGCGCAGCACATCGCCGCGTTCGCCCCGCAGTGGCTGTCCGCCGAGGACGTCCCGGCCGAGAAGGTCGAGTCCGAGCGCCGCATCGCCGAAGAGGTCACCCGCGCGGAGGGCAAGCCCGAGGCTGCCATCGCGAAGATCGTCGAGGGTCGTGTCAACGGCTTCTTCAAGGACGCCACGCTGCTCGGCCAGGCCTACGCCCTGGACAACAAGAAGTCCGTCCAGAAGGTTCTGGACGAGGCCGGTGTCACCCTGAAGCGCTTCACCCGCATCAAGGTCGGCATCTGAGTCCGTCCGTACGCGACGGACACCGGACCCCGGTAGGGTCTGAGGCAGTCGTCCGCGCTCGCGCGAGGCGACCGCAGATCTGACGAGGAGGCCATTGCCGTAGAGGGAACCGCAAGGACCCACCGGCAATGGCCTTCTTCGTATGTGCACGAGGAGATCTCCATGAATCAGGGCGTGGACCCCCACACCGCATCCGACGACAAGAGCGACCAGTTCAAGAAGGGCCGCCGCTTCATGCTGAAGCTGTCGGGCGAGGCCTTCTCCGGCGGCGGAGGACTGGGCGTCGACCCCGACGTCGTCCACGCCATCGCGCGAGAGATCGCCGCGGTGGTCCGCGACGGCGCGGAGATCGCCGTCGTGATCGGCGGCGGCAACTTCTTCCGAGGCGCCGAGCTCCAGCAGCGCGGCATGGACCGGGCACGGTCCGACTACATGGGCATGCTCGGCACGGTCATGAACTGCCTCGCCCTCCAGGACTTCCTGGAGAAGGAGGGCATCGACTCCCGCGTGCAGACGGCCATCACCATGGGCCAGGTCGCGGAGCCGTACATCCCGCTGCGCGCCGTGCGCCACCTGGAGAAGGGCCGCGTCGTCATCTTCGGCGCCGGCATGGGCATGCCCTACTTCTCCACCGACACCACGGCCGCCCAGCGTGCCCTGGAGATCGACGCCGAGGCCCTCCTCATGGGCAAGAACGGTGTCGACGGGGTCTACGACTCCGACCCGAAGAAGAACCCGGACGCGGTGAAGTTCGACGCGCTGGAGTACGGCGAGGTGCTCTCGCGCGACCTCAAGGTCGCCGACGCCACGGCGATCACCCTCTGCCGTGACAACAAGCTGCCGATCCTCGTCTTCGAGCTGCTCGCCGAGGGCAATATCGCCCGCGCCGTCAAGGGTGAGAAGATCGGCACGCTCGTCAGCGACGAAGAGACCCGGGCCTGAGCAGTTCGCTGCCGGTCCGGGCGGCCCGGACCGGCCCGCCCGCCCGCCTGAACCATCCATTCAAGACATGCAGGAGCACGTGGTGATCGAAGAAATCCTCCTCGAGGCCGAGGAGAAGATGGAGAAGGCCGTCGTCGTCGCGAAGGAGGACTTCGCCGCGATCCGCACCGGCCGTGCGCACCCGGCGATGTTCAACAAGATCGTCGCCGACTACTACGGCGCCATCACGCCCATCAACCAGCTCGCCTCCTTCGCGGTCCCCGAGCCGCGCATGGCCATCGTGACGCCGTTCGACGCGTCCGCGCTGCGCAACATCGAGCAGGCCATCCGCGACTCCGACCTCGGTGTCAACCCGAGCAACGACGGCCGCATCATCCGTGTGACCTTCCCCGAGCTGACCGGGGAGCGCCGCAAGGAGTACATCAAGGTCGCCAAGAACAAGGCCGAGGACTCCAAGGTCTCCATCCGCTCCGTCCGCCGCAAGGCCAAGGACGCCCTCGACAAGCTCGTCAAGGACAAGGAGGCGGGCGAGGACGAGGTGCGTCGCGCGGAGAAGGAGCTCGACGACACCACCGCGAAGTACGTCGCGCAGGTGGACGAGCTCCTCAAGCACAAGGAAGCCGAGCTCCTCGAAGTCTGATGAACGACTCTTCCTGGCAGCCGGAGCCGGTTCCGGCGGGTCCCGCATACGATGCGCAGGTGGGCCCGCACACTCGGCCCATGCCCATCGTGCCCGATGCCGCCGGCCGTGACTTCGACGACCGGGAAGCACGCGATCGGGGGGCCGCCCCGCACGGCGGCTCCCCCTTCCGCGCCGATACGCCGCCGCAGGAGCCCATGCCCAGCCCCCCGCCTCCGCATGCCGAGCACCCGCAGGACTCCTCCCCCCCGCCGCAGAAGAAGCGCGCGGGGCGGGACCTGCGCGCCGCGATAGGGGTGGGCGTAGGCCTCGGCGCGGTGATCTTCGCCTCTCTCCTGATCGTCAAGGCGGTCTTCGTCGGCGTCGTCGTCGTGGCGGTCGTCGTCGGCCTGTGGGAGCTCACCTCCCGGCTGCAGGAGAAGAAGGGCATCAAGGCCCCTCTGGTCCCGCTCGCGGTCGGTGGCGCGGCCATGGTCGTCGCCGGATACGTCCGGGGGGCCGAGGGCGCCTGGGTGGCCATGGCACTGACCGTGCTGGCCGTCCTGGTGTGGCGGATGACCGAGCCCCCCGAGGACTACCTCAAGGACGTCACGGCGGGTGCCTTCGCGGCGTTCTACGTGCCCTTCCTGGCCACCTTCGTCGCGATGCTGCTCACCGCCGACGACGGGCCGCAGCGTGTGATCACCTTCCTGCTCCTGACCGTGGTCAGTGACACCGGGGCCTACGCGGTGGGCTGGCGCTTCGGGAAGACCAAGCTCGCGCCGCGCATCAGCCCCGGCAAGACCCGCGAGGGCCTCTTCGGCGCGGTGGCCTTCGCCATGGCCGCCGGCGCGCTCTGCATGGAGTTCCTGATCGACGGCGGAGCCTGGTGGCAGGGCCTGCTGCTCGGCCTCGCGGTCGCGGTCAGCGCCACCCTGGGCGACCTGGGCGAGTCGATGATCAAGCGGGACCTGGGCATCAAGGACATGGGCACCCTGCTGCCGGGCCACGGCGGCATCATGGACCGGCTGGACTCGCTGCTGCCCACCGCCCCGGTGGTGTGGCTGCTGCTGGCGGCCTTCGTCGGCACCGGCTGACCGGTCCCGGTCGGGTTATCCTGGAGGGCGCGCCGCGCGTACGCGGCGCGCCCTTTCCGTCCAGCGGCTTCAGCCGCGGACCGGCCCTGCACGCGCGGGGTGACCCCCACCTCGTCGTACTGAGGAGTACCGCATGGCCCCCCGTCCCGCTCCGGGTGAGCTCACCTTCGTCGCTCCCCGCGGGGCCAAGAAGCCGCCCCGGCACCTCGCGGACATGACCCCGGCCGAGCGCCGCGAAGCGGTCGCCGCGATCGGTGAGAAGCCCTTCCGGGCCAAGCAGCTCTCCCAGCACTACTTCGCCCGCTACGCGCACGACCCGGCCGAGTGGACCGACATCCCGGCGGGCTCCCGGACCAAGCTCCAGCAGGAGCTCCTCCCGGACCTGATGAACGTCATCCGGCACATCAGCTGCGACGACGACACCACCCGCAAGACCCTGTGGAAGCTGCACGACGGCACGCTCGTCGAGTCCGTCCTGATGCGCTACCCCGACCGGGTCACCATGTGCATCTCCTCGCAGGCCGGCTGCGGCATGAACTGCCCGTTCTGCGCCACCGGCCAGGCGGGCCTGGACCGCAACCTCTCCACCGCCGAGATCGTGCACCAGATCGTCGACGGCATGCGCGCCCTGCGCGACGGCGAGGTCCCCGGCGGCCCCGCCCGGCTGTCGAACATCGTCTTCATGGGCATGGGCGAACCGCTGGCCAACTACAACCGCGTCGTCGGCGCCATCCGCCGGCTCACCGACCCGGAGCCCGACGGCCTGGGCCTGTCCCAGCGCGGCATCACCGTCTCCACCGTCGGCCTGGTCCCGGCCATGCTGCGGTTCGCCGACGAGGGCTTCAAGTGCCGTCTCGCCGTCTCGCTGCACGCGCCGGACGACGAGCTGCGCGACACCCTGGTCCCGGTGAACACCCGCTGGAAGGTCCGCGAGGTCCTCGACGCGGCCTGGGAGTACGCCGAGAAGTCCAGCCGGCGGATCTCGATCGAGTACGCCCTGATCCGTGACATCAACGACCAGGCCTGGCGCGGCGACCTCCTGGGCCGGCTGCTCAAGGGCAAGCGCGTCCACGTCAACCTGATCCCGCTGAACCCGACGCCCGGCTCGAAGTGGACCGCCTCGCGGCCCGAGGACGAGAAGGCCTTCGTCGAGGCGATCGCCCGCCACGGTGTGCCCGTGACCGTGCGTGACACCCGCGGTCAGGAGATCGACGGCGCGTGCGGCCAGCTCGCAGCCTCGGAGCGCTAGCCTCCGCTTCCGGCCGGCCCCATTCGGCCACGGGGTACCCTGTGGCCGAACCAATTGCATATTCCGACAGGGGAGCGCCACAGCGCTGAGAGTGCGGTATCCGTCATCCGCAGACCCTCTGAACCTCGCCCCGGTCATTCGGGGTAGGAAGTTCGGTCACCACTCAAGCTGTTGCGCCCTGCCCGGCGTCCGCTCGCACAGAGCGCCGGTCAGGGCCGCGTCTTCTCCTGGTCATCCCAGGAGGAATTCACCAGTGAGCACCACCAGGAAGATCGCGGGCGCCGCGCTCGCGGCCGCGCTGGGCGTCACCACGCTCAGCGCCTGTGGCGGCGGCGACGCCAAGGACAAGCCCGCCGGCACGAGCGACGCCCCGAAGTCCAAGACCGTCACGCTCGTCTCCCACGACTCCTTCAACGTGACCGAAGCGGTCCTCAAGGAGTTCGAGCAGCAGAGCGGCTACACCGTCAAGGTGCTGAAGTCCGGTGACGCGGGCGCCGCCCTGAACCAGGAGATCCTCACCAAGGGCTCCCCGCGCGGCGACGTCTTCTTCGGCGTGGACAACACCCTGCTCTCGCGCGCCCTCGACAACGGCATCTTCACCCCCTACGAGGCCAAGGGCCTGGGCGGGGTGAAGCCCGAGTACGTGCTCGACAAGGAGCACCGGGTCACCCCGGTCGACTCCGGCGACATCTGCGTCAACTACGACAAGGCCTACTTCGCCGACAAGAAGATCGCCCCGCCGCAGACGCTGGACGACCTGGTCAAGCCCGAGTACAAGAACCTGCTGGTCGTCGAGAACGCCGCGACCTCCTCTCCCGGCCTCGGCTTCATGCTCGCCTCCGTCGGCAAGTACGGCGAGGAGGGGTGGAAGGACTACTGGACCAAGCTGAAGGCCAACGGCGTCGAGGTCGTCGACGGCTGGGAGCAGGCCTACAACGAGCGGTTCTCCGGCTCCGCGGGCGGCAAGAAGGCCAAGGGCGACCGCCCGCTGGTCGTCTCCTACGCCTCCAGCCCGCCGGTCGAGGTCCTCTACGGCGAGCCGCAGCCGGCCGAGGCCCCCACGGGCGTCTCCACCGGCACCTGCTTCCGCCAGGTCGAGTTCGCGGGCCTGCTGAAGGGCGCGAAGAACGAGGAGGGCGGCAAGGCCCTCGTGGACTTCATGATCAGCAAGAAGTTCCAGGAGGACATGCCGCTCCAGATGTTCGTGAACCCCGTGGTCAAGGACGCCGCGCTGCCGGAGCTGTTCACCCAGCACGGTGTGGTGGTCGAGAAGCCCGAGAACGTCGCTCCGGAGACCATCGCCGAGAACCGTGAGCAGTGGGTCAAGGCATGGACCGCGCTCGTCGTGAAGTAAGCGGTACGAAGGACCCGGGCGCGGCGCCGCACGACGCCGCCCCGGTCCCCGGACCGGGGCGGACACCCGGACAGGGCGAGAGCGGGCGCGCCACCGCCGTCCGCCTCGCCCTGATGGCCGTCCCCCTGGCCTTCTTCGGGCTGTTCTTCGCCTACCCCGTCACCGCGATCGTCGGCCGCGGCCTCAAGACCGACACCGGCTGGCAGTTCGGCCGGTTCGGTGAGGTCCTGGCCCGGCCCGACATCGCCGACGTGCTGTGGTTCACCACCTGGCAGGCGCTCGCCTCCACCGTGCTCACCCTGCTGATCGCACTCCCCGGCGCGTACGTCTTCGCGCGCTTCGAGTTCCCCGGCAAGCAGCTGCTGCGGGCGGTCGTGACCGTCCCCTTCGTGCTCCCGACCGTCGTCGTGGGCACCGCCTTCCTCGCCCTGCTCGGGCGCGGCGGACTGCTGGACGAAACGGCGGGCATCCGCCTCGACACCACCGTCTGGGCGATCCTGCTGGCCCACGTCTTCTTCAACTACGCCGTCATCGTCCGCACGGTCGGCGGGCTGTGGGCCCAGCTCGACCCGCGCCAGGAGGAAGCCGCGCGGGTGCTGGGCGCCGACCGGTTCGCCGCCTGGCGGCGGGTGACGCTGCCCGCCCTGGCCCCGGCGGTGGCCGCGGCCTCCCTGATGGTGTTCCTCTTCACCTTCAGCTCCTTCGGCGTTGTCCTGATCCTGGGCGGACCGGCCTACTCCACCCTGGAGGTGGAGGTCTACCGGCAGACCGCGCAGCTTTTGGACCTGTCGACGGCCGCCGTGCTGACGATGGTGCAGTTCGCCGCGATCGGCGCGATCCTCGCCCTGCACGCCTGGACCGTGCGCCGGCGCGAGACCGCGCTGCGCCTGGTCGACCCGGGCCGCACCGCCCACCGGCCGCGCGGCTGGGCGCAGCGCACCCTGCTGGGCGCGGTGCTGCTCACCGTCGGGCTGCTGATCGTGGCGCCGCTGGCCGTGCTCGTCGAGCGGTCCTTCGACGCCCCCGGCGGCTACGGCCTCGGCTTCTACCGGGCCCTGCAGGACACCGGCGCCGGCGGCGGGACCTTCCTGGTGCCACCGGTCGAGGCGATCTGGAACTCCCTGCAGTACGCGCTCGCCGCCACCGCGATCGCCCTGTTCATCGGGGGACTCGCGGCCGCGGCGCTGACCCGGCGCGGGGGCCGCTTCGTCCGCGGCTTCGACGCGATGCTGATGCTCCCGCTGGGCGTGTCCGCCGTGACGGTCGGTTTCGGCTTCCTGATCACCCTGGACGAGCCGCCGCTGGACCTGCGGACCTCGTGGATCCTGGTGCCGCTGGCCCAGGCCCTGGTGGGCGTGCCCTTCGTCGTACGGACCATGCTGCCGGTCCTGCGCGCGGTGGACGGGCGGCTGCGCGAGGCCGCCGCCGTGCTCGGCGCGTCACCGCTGCGCGCCTGGCGGGAGGTGGACCTGCCGTTGGTGCGGCGGGCGCTGCTGATCGCGGCCGGGTTCGCCTTCGCCGTTTCGCTGGGCGAGTTCGGCGCGACCGTCTTCATCGCGCGGCCCGACCGGCCGACCCTGCCGGTGGCCGTGGCGCGGCTGCTGGGGCGGGCCGGCGAGCTGAACTACGGGCAGGCGATGGCCCTGAGCACGATCCTGATGCTGGTGTGCGCGGTGTCCCTGCTGCTGCTGGAGCGACTGCGACCCGACAAGACCTCCGGGGAGTTCTGATGACGCTGCTTCAGCTGGAAGGGGTGTCGGTCCGCTTCGGCGAGCGCGCGGTCGTCGACTCCGTGGACCTGGCGGTGGCCGAGCACGAGACCGTCTGCGTCCTGGGTCCGAGCGGCAGCGGCAAGTCCACACTGCTGCGGGTCGTCGCAGGGCTCCAGCAGGTGTCCGCAGGACGGGTGCTCCTGGACGGGGCCGACCAGGCCGCCGTCCCCGTGCACCGGCGGGGCGTGGGCCTGATGTTCCAGGACCACCAGCTCTTCCCGCACCGTGACGTCGGCGCGAACGTCTCCTTCGGACTCCGGATGCGCGGTGGCGGCCGCGGCCGGGGGAGCCGATCGTACGCCGACCGGGTCGCCGAGCTCCTCGAACTGGTCGGGCTCCCCGGTGCGCAGGGCCGCGCCGTCGCCTCCCTGTCCGGGGGTGAGCAGCAGCGGGTGGCGCTGGCCCGGGCACTGGCGCCGTCGCCGCGGCTGCTGATGCTCGACGAACCGCTCGGACAGCTGGACCGCGGGCTGCGGGAGCGGCTCGTCGTCGAACTGCGGGGGCTGTTCTCGCGGCTGGGGACCACCGTCCTGGCCGTCACGCACGACCAGGGTGAGGCCTTCGCGCTGGCCGACCGGGTCGTGGTGATGCGGGACGGCCGGATCGCGCAGGCCGGGACCCCGCTGGAGGTGTGGCAGCGGCCCGCCTCGGAGTTCGTGGCGCGCTTCCTCGGCTTCGAGAACGTGGTCCCGGCGACCGTGGCGGGCGCGGTCGCCGCGACCGCCTGGGGCAGGATCCCGGTCCCCGCCGGTTCCGCCGAGGGGAAGCAGCGGCTGCTGGTCCGCCCGGCGGGAGTGGTGCTCCACGAGGCCGGCCTGCGGTGCGAGGTGGTGTCCCGGACCTTCCGCGGCACGCACGTCGCCCTGATTCTGCGGCCGGAGAGCGGCCCGGTACTGGAGGCCGAGTGCGGCCTGGCGGGGGCTCCGGCCGTCGGCGACGACGTCGCCGTGACCTTCACCCCCGCCGAGGTCGTGGTCCTGCCGCCGCAGGAGTGTCCTTAGGCAGCCTTCGGCAGTACGCCGTCGCAGGCGATCGGCAGGTGCCGGGGGCCGCGCAGCACCGCGTTCTGACGGTACGGCGGCGGGTCCTGAAGCAGTCGCGGGTTCACCAGCCGGCGGGCCAGCTCGCTCAGCGCGAGCTGAGCCTCCAGCCGGGCCAGCGGCGCGCCGAAGCAGCTGTGGATGCCGCTGCCGAGCCCGAGGTGCTGGATGTCCTTGCGGTCCGGGTCGAAGCGGTCCGGGTTCTCGAACCGCTTCGGGTCACGGTTCCCGGAGGCCAGGACCAGCCACAGGGAGGCGCCCTTGGGGATGGTGACCCCCGCGACCTCGATGTCGGACAGCGTGGTGCGCTGCGGCAGCAGCTGCACGGGCGGCTCGTAGCGCAGCAGCTCCTCCACGATCGGGACGGACAGGCCGGGCTCCTCCCGCAGCCGCTGCAGGACGTCCGGGTGGCGCAGCAGGGTCAGCATGCCGTTGGTGATGAGGTTGACCGTGGTCTCGTGGCCCGCGATCAGCAGCAGCGCGGAGGTGCTGAGCGCCTCCATCGTGGTCATCGCCCCGTCCGGGCCGTCCGCGGTGGCCAGCTGGGACAGCATGTCGTCACCGGGGTTCTTGCGCCGTTCCTCGATCAGCCCGGCCAGGTACATGCCCAGCTCCATGCGGGCGTCCGTGGCGCCCCTTCCGCGCTGGGTGGGGTCCTGGTCCGGGTCGGGGTCCAGGCTGGCGGCGAGGGCCTCCGCCCAGACGTGGAAGCGCGGCTCGTCCTCGTGGGGCACCCCGAGCAGCCGGCAGATCACCGTGACCGGGAACGGGTACGCGAACTGGTCGACGAGGTCGACGCGGTCGAGGTCGCCGGAGGTGGCGATGCCGTCGATGAGCCCGTTGACGAGTCCGTGGAGCTCGTCGCGCATGTCGTACACCCGGTGCGGGGCGTGCGGCGGCCCGAACGGCCGGTTCGTCATGCGCCGCAGACGGTCGTGGTCCGGCGGGTCCAGCTTGAGGAACGAGGCCGGCAGGGCCGTCCCCTCGTCGCCGGCCGACTCGCCCAGCGGATCGTCGCCGGTCGCCTTCAGGTTGCGCGAGTCGGAGCTGATCCGGGGGTCGTGCAGCAGGCTGTGGATCTCGTAGTACGTGCTCACGACGTACGGGCCGGTCCCGTCGTGGGACACCGGGGTCTTGCGGAGCTCCTCGTACAGCGGGTACGGATTGGCCCGGTTCGCGTAGTCGATGATCTCCCGCAGGAGCGCTTGAGTCATGACGGGTCCTCGTGATCCTCGGGGGCGGTCGCGGCGCGGTCAGCGCCCGGGGGTGAAGGTCATCTTCCGGTCGGCCGGCGAGTAGCCGCTGAGGGTGATGGTCGGCCCGTGGGTCGGCACCGAGGGGTCGGGGAAGTCCGCCGGCACGGGCTTGATCCCCTCCGGCCTGCGGTCCACCGTGGAGTACGGCGGCGGGAAGGGCGCGGTGCTCTCGATCTGGTGCTCGTAGAACGGCAGCCAGCGGCAGTTGTCGAAGGTCACCGCCGCGATCACCCGTCCCTGGTAGCCGTAGACGGCCGCGAACCGGCGCTCGGACAGCGAGCCCTGCGTGACGAGGATCTCGGTCCCCATCGGCGGCACACCGACGGACTTGATGTTCACCCCGAACTGCGAGGACCAGAAGGCCGGCACCCACAGGTGGGGGCGGCGGTCCGCGCTCTCGCTGAGCATGTTGTGCGCCGCGGTGTCGGCCTGCGCGACGGCGTTGCCCCAGTGCTCCAGGGACAGGAACTGGTAGCCGAACAGGGCGTGCGGGGAGCGGGCCACGTCACCCGCCACGAAGATGTCGTCGGTGACGATGCCCCGGACGTCGAAGGCCCGGCAGCCCGCGTCGCAGGCGATCCCGCGGGGCCCCGCACCCAGTCCGGAGCCGGCGAGCCACTCGGTGTTGCGCTGCGCGCCGAGGGAGACGACCACCACGTCGGCCTCCACGCTGGAGCCGTCGGAGAGGTGGGCGGCACGGACCCGGCCGGCCGGATCGCCCTCCAGGGCGGTGACCATGACGCCGGTGCGCAGGTCGACCTCGTGCTCCCGGTGCATCTCGGCCGCGACCCGGCCGATCACCGCGCCGAGCGCGCCGACCAGCGGGGCCTCGCCCCGTTCGGCGACGGTCACGTTCAGGCCGCGTTCCCGGCAGGCGGAGGCGATCTCGGACCCGGTGAACCCGGCTCCGATGACGAGCACCCGGCGGGGACCGGCGGCGAGGGCGCGTTGCAGTCCTTCGCCGTCGTCGCGGGTGCGCAGCACGAAGACCCCTTCGAGCTCGGCCTCCTCCGGGTTGGGCCAGGGCCGGGCGCGGGTGCCGGTGGCGATCAGCAGCCGGTCGTACCCGACCTCCTCGCCGTCACCGAGCCGGACCGTGCGGGCCGCCATGTCCAGGCCCGTCGCGGGGACCCCGAGGCGCCAGTCGGCGTCGATCGCCCGGCGGCGGGGGAGCGCCGTGTGGTCCGCCACCGCGTTGCCGAGGAGGACCTGCTTGGACAGCGGGGGCCGGTCGTAGGGCTCGTAGGGCTCGTCGCCGATCATCGTCAGCGAACCGGTGAACCCCTTGTCGCGCATGGTCTCGGCGGCCCGCAGACCCGCGAGGGAAGCACCGACGACGACGATGCGACCTTCGCGCTTGAGCTGCTCCAGGGCCCCGTCGCGGGTGCGTTCAGCGGTCACCGGGTGCCTCCGGAACCGGCCCCGGCCCCGGCCGTGGCGCCCTGGGACACAGCGTCCGCCATGTCCTCGTCGGAGAGTTCGAGGAGGATCGCGCCGACGGGGCAGGCGGCCACGGCACGGACGACGTTCTCGCGCTGCTCGGCGGCCGGCTCGGGGTTGTAGAGGAGCGACTCGTCGCCGTGCATGGCGAAGACGTCGGGAGCGAGGAAGGCGCACTGGGCGTATCCCTGGCAGCGGTTGAGGTCGACGACAAGCCTCATGGCGGATCTGCCCTTTCCCTCGGCTGTTGATCCCCGTCGCCCCCCGGGTACCCCCGGTTCCTCCCCTGTCCACCAGCATGCGCGCGCTGCCCGGAGGCCGCCTGCCGGAGCACGGACCACCAGGTCAGGAGTGGTTCAGGGCGGGCCTGGGCGGTCCGTGCGCACCGCCCTGCGCCGGACCCGCAGGATGTAGAGGCTGATCACCAGGGCCCATGCCGGGAACAGCAGCTCGGACCAGGGCACGCCGGCGCCCACCAGGATCAGGATCAGGCCGACGACGGTGCCCAGCATGGCCAGCGGCCGCGGGAAGACGCCGAGCGTCCGCCCGATCATCGAGGTCGTGAGGACGAAGACCGCGGCCATGCGCATCGCGTACGTCGCGAGGAGTGTGTAGGCGTAGTGACGCCCGAAGTCGGAGGGCGACTCCTCGTTCAGCACGGTGCCGGCCGCCGCGGCCGCGGCGAACAGCGTGGCCACGAAGACGAAGCCGCTGCCGAGGAACACGGTGGCGATGAACCGGTCCTCGGCCTCGCCGGTGTGCGCGCGCAGGGCGCCCATGAACCAGAGGAAGAAGATCCCGGCGAACGGCACGATCTCCAGGGCCAGCCGGACCGCCCACCGGCGGTTCTGGTCGATGGTCGCGTCGGCTGCGCCACCGGCCGGAACGGAGATCCGTATCAGGACGATCGCCGCACCGAGCAGCAGCGCGAAGGCGACTCCGGCCATACCGGCGGCGCGGGGTGTCTTCAGCCGATCGGTTCTGGGCTCCATGGGCCCTCGCTCTCTCCCCCGGTCCAGCAAGCGACAGCGGTCGCCGCGTCACCAGCGGGGGACGGCCGACCGGGTGAGGGGGCCGGGGACCCTCCCGCGTCCCCGCCCCCCGTTCCCGCCCGGCCGGGCCGTCAGCCGACCGGCTCCGGTACCGGCGCGGGTGCCTCCTCCTCCGCGCCCTCGTGCTTGCCGTACCAGGCGACCGCCACGGCGCCGGTCACCGCCATGACGAAACCGACGACCGCCAGCCAGGCCAGGCCCGGGCGCGACGCGTCGCCGAGCCAGAGCACACCGATCGCGCCGGGGAGCACCGTCTCGCCGACGACGAGGGCCGCGGTGGCCCCGTTCACCGAGCCGATCTGCAGGGCGACGGTGTGCAGGTACATGCCGCCGAAGCCGGCCAGCAGGATGGCGTAGAGGGCCGGGTCGGTGAGCAGGGTGCCGAGGTCGAACGGGTCGACGCCGTTCAGGATCCGCACGCCCACGCCGAGCGCGCCGAAGCCCAGACCGGACAGCAGACCCGCCAGGATCGCCGCCCCGCCGCCGAGGAGGCGCACGGCCACGGTGCCGCCGACCATCAGCAGCGCGGTGATCCCCAGCAGCCACCAGTGCGTGGACATCGGCGCGTGGTGGCCTCCCTCGTGGCCGGCCGCCGTCGCCAGCAGGACGAGCGCGGTGCAGACGACACCGATGGAGGCCCATTCCTTACGGGTCAGCCGGATGCCGAGCATCTTCACGCTCAGCACGGCCGTGATCACCAGGTTGGCGCTGATGACCGTCTGGGAGAGGAAGAGCGGAAGGAGGCGGGCGGCCAGGGCACCGAGCCCGAAGCCGACGAAGTCCAGGATCGTGCCGACGATGAACTCCCACGTCATCGCCGCCTTCGCGGTGGACGACAGGTTGGGGCCGCCGTGGGCGGTCACCCCCGCCGCCGCCGGGGACATCCGGGCGGCGCGGCGCGATCCGACGGCTTGCAGCACGGATCCCGTGCCGTAGCAGATGGACGCCGCGACAGCGGTCAGCAGGCCTATGAGCACCGATGGCTCCGTTCACGTCTGGCAGGTTGTGCGGTACCTCTGCCAGACGTGGGAATCGGCCCGGAAGTTGCCTGCGGAGCTCAGCTCATCGAAGCGAGCGCGCCGGGGACCTCGTCCACCGAGTCGACGAGTGCGATCCGCGACTCCATCGCCCGGCCCCGGGCCAGCGCCCGCAGCAGCGGCCAGGCCGGCAGGTGCTCGGTCCAGTGGGTGCGGCCGACCAGGACCATCGGCGCGAGTTCGCCCCGGGAGCCGTAGTAGTTGGGCGTCGCGTTGTCGAATATCTCCTGGACGGTGCCGGCCGCGCCGGGCAGGAACACCACGCCCGCGGTGGACCGGGCCAGGAGCACGTCCTCCCGGGTGGCGTTGGCGAAGTACTTGGCGATGTGCGCGGCGAAGGCGTTCGGCGGTTCGTGACCGTAGAACCAGGTGGGGATGCCCACGGAGTCACCGCCGCCGGGCCAGCGGTCCCGTACGGCGAAGGCCGCGCGCGCCCAGTCGGACACCGACGGCTCGAAGGACGGGGCCTTGGCCAGCAGTTCCAGGGCCCCGGCGAGGGCCTTGTCGGGGGCGGGCGCCAGGTGGGCGCCGAGGTTGGCGGCCTCCATCGCACCGGGGCCGCCGCCCGTGGCCACGGTCAGCCCGGACCGGGTCAGGGCCCGGCCGAGTTCCGCCGCACGGCGGTAGTCCGCACTGTCCCGGGACAGGGCGTGGCCGCCCATCACGCCCACCACGCGGGCTGTGGCGAGGTGCTCGTCGAGGGCGTCGGAGATCGCGTCGTCGTGGACGGAGCGCAGCACCGAGGAGAAGACGTCGCGGTCGGCCCCGGTCTCCCGGAACCAGGCGTACGTCTCCGCGTCCGGGGTGGCCTCGTAGCCGCCGGACAGCCCCTCGAAGAGCTCCTCCGGCGTGTAGAGCCGCCCCCGGTACGGGTTGAAGGGCAGGTCGGGGACGGGCGGGAGGACCAGCGCGCCGTCCGCTCGCACCTTCGCCGAGGCGTCCGGCTCCATCGCGCAGCCCAGGAAGACGGCCGCCGAGGTGTCGGCGGCCAGCAGGGCGAAGGTCCGCTCCAGCAGGTTGACCGACTGGATCCGGTAGCCGCTGAGCGAGCCGCGCGCCACGACCTGGTCGAATTCGGCGAGCGTCTCGATCTCGATGTCTGCGTTGACCATTCGGCCCACCCTAAGGGCTGGACACCTCAGCGGGTCAGCGCCAGCGACGTCAGCTGTGCCACACCCCAGCTGAGGGGTACGCACACGGCCACGAGCGCGGTGGCCCGCAGACCCGCCGCCGTACGCAGGACCTTTGCGGGAGCGGCCAGATCGCGCATCGCCTCGCGGCCGGCGGCCCCGGTGCGGCGGCTCTCCACCGCGGATGTGAGAAGGGTCGCGGTGGCGCACAGGGCCACGAGGGCGGCGGCCGGCCAGGCCAGCGGACCGAGCGGTACGTGCAGCCCGCCCCGGTCCCGCAGGGCCAGGGCGGTCAGCGCCCCCGCGGCGACGGAGCACAGCACGCCCAGCGACGGCCCGATCCGGGAGGCCTGCTCCTGCAGGGACCGTCCGGCCAGCAGCCGCAGGGCGCCCGGACGTACGGCCTGTACGAGGGTCCCGCAGGCGTAGGCCAGGCCCGGTCCGGCGAGGGCGAGCCCGACGGCGGTCAGCGTCCAGCCGGCGAGGACCCCGCCGCCCCGGCCGGCGTAGGCCTCGGTGGCGAGCCCGCAGGCGGTCAGCGCGATCCCCCAGGGCAGGGCGGCCTGCGGAGCCAGCGGCCGGTGCGGCCGCAGCGCGAGGACGGTGGCGGCCGACGCCGTCAGCGGTACGAGCGCCAGCAGGGTCAGGGCGGCCGCCACGGGCAGCGGCTGCTCGGCGTGGAGCAGCCGGGCGCCGGAGCCGTCGAACGGCAGACCGGAGAGGTCCCCGCGCAGGTGGAGGAAGACGGCCAGGGCCAGGGCGCTGCCCAGGGTGCAGGCGACGGCCGTGGAGATCGCGGCGACCAGGGCCAGGCGGACGGGTCCCAGCCCTGCGGCGTCCAGCCCCTCGCGGGGGCGGGTCGCGGGGTCGGCGCGGGCGACGGCGACGGCGAAGTGGACCGTCGCGGCCAGCGGGACCAGCGCCCACAGCAGGCGAGGGAACGATCCGGCGGGCCGGGCCACGGCTCCGGCGAGTACGTACAGCAGCAGGAACCCGGTCCCGGCCGAGGCGGCGGCGACGAGCAGCCGCCGCATCTGGACGAGGGGCCGGGAGCCGCGGCCTAGGCGGAGAGCGAGCACGCGGCCTGGCCCTCCGGGGTGTCGGGGAGCGGGGAGGCGGCGCCGGTCCCCGCGAGCCGGCCGTCGAGCAGGGTCAGGCGGCGGTCCGCGACGGCCGCGGTGTCCTCGTCGTCGGTGGCCAGCAGCACGGTGATCTCGTGGGAGCGGGCCGCGGTGGTCAGCGTCCGCAGCAGCAGGGCCCGGTCGGCCCGGTGCAACGGGGCCGTGGGCTCGTCGGCGTAGATCACCGAGGGGACGGTGACCAGGGCCCGGGCCAGGGCGACGCGCTGGCACTCGGCGCGGGTGAGGGCAGCGGGGCGCTTGCGGGCGAAGGAGCCGATGTCGAGGCGGTCGAGCCATTCGCAGGCTGCGTGCTTGGCGGTGCGGTGGGAGGCGCCGGCGAGCAGCAGCGGCAGTGCGGCGTTCTCCCAGGCCTTCAGCTCGGGCAGCAGCTGCGGTTCGGGGCCGATCCAGCCGAAGCGGTCTCGGCGCAGCCTCTCGCGGGAGAGGTCGCCCATCGTGTGCACGGGGACGCTGTTGAACCAGACCTCGCCCTCGGTGGGGCGCAGCTGTCCGGACAGGCAGCGGAGCAGAGTGGTCTTGCCGCTGCCGCGGGGCCCGGTCAGGGCCAGGATCTCGCCCTGGCGGACTCCGAGGGAGACGTCGACGAGGGCGGGGGCACCTCCCCCAGACTTCGTCCGGGGGGACCCCCTGTGGGCGTAGTGAAGGGACCGCGCCCAGAGCACGTCGTTGTCCGGCGGGGCATTCTCCGGTGGGGCCACCATGGCGTACACCTCCGTCCGAGGGAACGAAACGGAGCCCTTCCGGTCACTGGCGCCGCACTGAGATGTAAAGAGATGAACCGCTTGGATGCCGACAGCACACGGCCCGGACCCCCGCGTTCTCACTCGAACGGAGGATCCGGGCCGTATGTTCGGACGATTGCAGCCTCGGACTATTTACAGCCCGGTCACAGCTTGGTCCACGCCTCGGTGAGCACCGTGCGCAGGATGCCCTCGATCTCGTCGAAGGTGCCCTGGTCCGCGGTCAGCGGCGGCGCGAGCTGGATGACCGGGTCACCGCGGTCGTCGGCCCGGCAGTACAGGCCGTTCTCGAAGAGCGCCTTGGAGAGGAAGCCGTAGAGCACGCGCTCGGTCTCCTCGTCCGTGAAGGACTCCTTGGTGACCTTGTCCTTGACGAGCTCGATGCCGTAGAAGTAGCCGTTGCCGCGGACGTCGCCGACGATCGGCAGGTCGTGGAGCTTCTGCAGCGTCTGGAGGAAGGCGCTCTCGTTGTCCAGCACGTGCTGGTTGAGGCCTTCCTTGTCGAAGATGTCGAGGTTGGCCAGGGCCACCGCGGAGGACACGGGGTGTCCGCCGAAGGTGTAGCCGTGCAGGAAGGTGTTGTCGCCCTTGTAGAAGGGCTCCGCGATGCGGTCCGAGACGATGCAGGCGCCGATCGGGGAGTAGCCCGAGGTCATGCCCTTGGCGCAGGTGATCATGTCCGGCACGTAGCCGAACTTGTCACAGGCGAACATCGTGCCGAGGCGGCCGAAGGCGCAGATCGTCTCGTCGGAGACGAGGAGCACGTCGTACTCGTCGCAGATCTCGCGGACCCGCTGGAAGTAGCCGGGCGGCGGCGGGAAGCAGCCACCGGCGTTCTGCACGGGCTCCAGGAAGACGGCGGCGACGGTGTCGGCGCCCTCGAAGAGGATCTGCTGCTCGATCTGGTCGGCGCACCAGCGGCCGAAGGCCTCGGGGTCGTCGCCGTAGATCGGGGCGCGGTAGATGTTGGTGTTCGGCACCTTGTGCGCGCCGGGCACCAGCGGCTCGAAGGGAGCCTTGAGGGCGGGCAGGCCCGTGATGGACAGGGCGCCCTGCGGGGTGCCGTGGTAGGCGACCGCACGCGAGATGACCTTGTACTTCGTGGGCTTGCCCTGCAGCTTGTAGAACTGCTTGGCGAGCTTCCAGGCGGTCTCGACGGCCTCGCCGCCGCCGGTGGTGAAGAAGACCTTGTTCAGGTCGCCCGGGGCGTAGTTCGCCAGGCGCTCGGCGAGCTCCACGGCCATCGGGTGGGCGTAGGACCAGACGGGGAAGAAGGCCAGCTCCTGCGCCTGCTTGTAGGCGACCTCGGCCAGCTCCTTGCGGCCGTGACCGGCGTTGACCACGAACAGGCCGGCGAGACCGTCGAGGTAGCGCTTGCCCTTGTCGTCGAAGATGTAGGTGCCCTCACCACGGACGATGGTGGGGACGGGGGAGTTCTCGTAGGACGACATGCGGGTGAAGTGCATCCACAAGTGGTCGTACGCGGTCTTGGAGAGGTCCTGGGTCACGGTTATCGGGTTCCCCACATGTAGGTCTGCTTCTTCAGCTTCAGGTAAACGAAGCTTTCGGTAGATCGCACGCCGGGGAGCGTGCGGATCTTCTTGTTGATCGTTTCCAGCAGGTGGTCGTCGTCCTCGCAGACGATCTCCACCATCAGGTCGAAGGAGCCGGCGGTCATCACCACGTACTCGCACTCGGCCATCGCGGTCAGTGCGTCCGCCACCGGGTCGAGGTCGCCCTCGACGTTGATGCCGACCATGGCCTGACGCCGCAGGCCCACGGTGAGCGGGTCGGTGACGGCGACGATCTGCATGACGCCCTGGTCGAGCAGCTTCTGCACGCGTTGGCGCACAGCCGCCTCCGACAGGCCGACGGCCTTGCCGATCGATGCATAGGGACGGCGACCGTCCTCCTGCAGTTGCTCGATGATCGCCAGGGACACAGCATCGACCGAAGGGGACGGTTGTCTGTTCCTGGAATCTGCGCTTCGACTGACCACGAGCCCACTGTGCACGAGGAGTCGTCTGTTCCGCAAGACGGAATCAATGAAATCCGTTGTCTGGCGACTCGGATCTCACTGATTTCGTAGTTGGTGCCCTTCGGGCCTGTCGAAAGCCTCTGCCGAGGGGCTAGGCTTGGTATTCGTCTCAATCGTTGGACATGTGATCAGGAGTGTGGCTGTAGTGACCACCGAACTGCGTCGTCTGCGCAACTACATCGGCGGGGAGTTCAAGGACGCCGCCGACGGGCGCACCACCGAGGTGGTCAACCCGGCCACCGGCGAGGTGTACGCGACGGCCCCGCTCTCGGGCCAGGCCGATGTCGACGCCGCCATGGCCGCCGCCGCGGCCGCGTTCCCGGGCTGGCGCGACACCACCCCCGCCGAGCGCCAGAAGGCGCTGCTGAAGATCGCGGACGCCTTCGAGGCGCGCGCGGACGAACTCGTCGCCGCCGAGTCGGAGAACACCGGCAAGCCGCTGGGCCTCACGGCCAGCGAGGAGCTGCCGCCGATGGTGGACCAGATCCGCTTCTTCGCGGGTGCCGCGCGTCTGCTCGAAGGCCGCTCGGCCGGTGAGTACATGGACGGGATGACCTCGATCATCCGTCGCGAGCCGGTCGGCGTCTGTGCCCAGGTCGCGCCGTGGAACTACCCCATGATGATGGCCGTGTGGAAGTTCGCTCCGGCCATCGCGGCGGGCAACACCGTCGTGCTCAAGCCCTCCGACACCACCCCGGCCTCCACCGTCCTGATGGCGGAGATCATCGACTCGGTCCTGCCCAAGGGCGTCTTCAACGTCGTCTGCGGCGACCGTGAGACCGGCAAGGCCATGGTCGAGCACTCCACCCCGGCGATGGCCTCCATCACCGGCTCGGTGCGCGCGGGCATGCAGGTCGCCGAGAGCGCCTCGAAGGACGTCAAGCGCGTCCACCTGGAGCTCGGCGGCAAGGCCCCGGTCGTCGTCTTCGAGGACGCCGACATCCCGAAGGCCGTCGAGGACATCGCGGTCGCCGGCTACTTCAACGCGGGCCAGGACTGCACCGCCGCCACCCGGGTGCTCGTGCACGAGTCGATCCACGACGAGTTCGTGGCCGCGCTCGCCAAGGCCGCCGCCGACACGAAGACCGGCGCGCCGGACGACGAGGACGTGCTGTACGGTCCGCTGAACAACCCCAACCAGCTGGGGCAGGTCGCGGGCTTCATCGAGCGGCTCCCCGCCCACGCCAAGGTCGAGGCGGGCGGCCACCGGGTCGGCGAGAAGGGCTACTTCTACGCCCCGACCGTGGTCTCCGGCCTCAAGCAGGACGACGAGATCATCCAGAACGAGGTCTTCGGCCCCGTCATCACCGTCCAGTCCTTCACGGACGAGTCCCAGGCCCTGGAGTACGCGAACGGCGTGGAGTTCGCCCTCGCCTCCTCCGTCTGGACCAAGGACCACGGCCGCGCGATGCGGATGTCCAAGAACCTCGACTTCGGCTGTGTGTGGATCAACACCCACATCCCGCTCGTCGCCGAGATGCCGCACGGCGGCTTCAAGAAGTCCGGCTACGGCAAGGACCTCTCCGCCTACGGCTTCGAGGACTACACGCGCATCAAGCACGTGATGACCTCGCTCGACGGCTGATCGGTCGCATCGATCACCGCAGGGCTCCGAGGGGGCGGGCAGTAGACAACATGTCTATTGCCCGCCCCTTCTGCGTTCGCCGAGGCTGTGGCCATGCCTCAACTCGCCTTCTCCCGCCGTGCCGCGCTCGCCGGACTCGGTGCCGCGGGCCTGTCGGCCGCCCTCGCCGGATGCGGCGTTCCCCCCGCCTTCGTCCCCGAGGAGGGCCGGGTGGGCCCCGACCGTTCGGACCGCGACCGCACCGTCGCCTTCTCCAACTGGCCGCTCTACATCGACACCGACGAGGAGGACGAGGAGCGCCGCCCGACGCTGGAGGCCTTCTCCGAGCGGACCGGCATCGAGGTCCGCTACACCGAGGAGATCAACGACAACGACGAGTTCTTCGGCAAGGTCAGCCCGGCCCTGATGAACCGCCAGGAGACCGGCCAGGACCTGATCGTGGTCAGCGACTGGATGGCCGCGCGCTTCGTCCATCTGGGCTGGGCCCAGAAGATGGACCGCTCCGCGCAGCCCAACGTCGCCGGCCACCTCGACCCGCAGCTGCGTTCCCCCGCCTTCGACGAGGGCCGGCTGCACACCGTGCCCTGGCAGTCCGGGATCACCGGCATCGCCTACAACCGCAGGGCCCTGGGCCGGGAGCTCAGGTCCGTCCGGGACCTGTGGCACCCCGACCTGGCGGGCAGGGTCACGCTCTTCTCCGGGCTCGACGAATCCTTCGCCCTGCTGATGCAGGGCAACGGGGTCGACGTCACGCGCTGGACCGAATCCGACTTCCACCGGGTGTGCGACCACGTGGAGCGCCTGGTGAGGAAGAAGCACATCCGCCGCTTCACCGGCAACGACTACACCTCCGATCTCAGCAAGGGCGACGTCCTCGCCTGCCAGGCCTACTCCGGTGACGCCATCCAGCTCCAGGCCGACAACCCGGACATCGAGTTCGTGGTCCCCGAGGAAGGGGGCGAACTGTGGGCCGAGAGCCTGCTCGTCCCCAACCTGGCCCGGCACAAGGCCAATGCCGAGGCCCTCGTCGACCACTACTACGACCCGGAGGTGGCCGCGCAGCTCGCCGCCTCCGTCAACTACGTCTGTCCCGTCCCCGCCGCCCGGGAGGTCCTGGCGGGCTCCGACGACAAGGAGACCGCCGAACTCGCCGGGAATCCGCTGATCTTCCCCGACGACGCCATGCGGCGGCGGCTCGCCGTGGCCCGGGACATCTCCTCGGCCGAGCGACGGACCCTCGCCAGACGGTGGAACGCCGTCGTCGGCCTCTGATCACGGCCCGGACACGGAATTGAACACGTTCAGTCATTTGGCTGAACGTGTTCAGAAATCGGCGTAGGCTTCCTTCCATGAGCGAGAGAAACGCCCTTGAGCGGCGGATCCGTGCCTGGTTGATCCTCTTCGTCGTATGCCTGGTACTCAGCGGCCTCACGGCCTTCCCGCTGGTCAGCGAACTCCGCTGGTCCAACGCCCTCATCGACAACGCATGGCTGCGACGCGTGGGCGACGGGCTGGACCGGGCCGATGCCGAATACCCCTTCCTCCTGTACGGCACCGACTGGCTCGCCTTCGCCCACCTCGTGATAGCCGTCTTCTTCTACGGCGTGTACCGCGACCCCGTCCGGAACATCTGGATCGTCGAAGCCGGCATGATCGCCTGCGCCGGGGTGGTCCCCCTGGCACTGATCTGCGGCCCCATCCGCGGCATCCCCTTCTGGTGGAGCGTCATCGACATCTCGTTCGGCGTCTTCGGGGTGATCCCCCTGCTGATCCTGCGCCGCATGATCAAACGGCTGGAGACCGAGACCGCCGCTGCTTCGTGAACGCCGCCATGACGATGCCGGGGGCCCGGGCCCCGCGCAGCCGCCGGACCGGACGGCCCGGCGCGGGTGTCACCGGCCGAACTCGGCCCGTACGGCCGTCAGCGCGTCCACCCGGTTCGTGGTGATCGCGTCGGCCCCCGCCGCGATGAGGCCCTTCATCGTCCGCCTGGTGTCGGCGGTCCACGCCGACACCAGCAGGCCGTCGCGGTGCAGCGCGTCCACCAGCTCCCGGCTCACCAGCCCGAAGCGGTAGTTGAGCCAGCGGGGTGCCACCGCGTCGATCAGCACCCGCCGGGGCGGTGACAGCGTGGTCCAGGTCAGCGCGATCTCCGCGCCGGGGTCGACCGCGCGCAGTGCCAGCATCGAGCCCGGTCCCGCGCAGTAGAACGTGCGCTCGCGGGCACCGCACTCCCGGACCAGGCCCACGACGGTGCGGACCGCCTCGGGCGTGGCACCCGGGAGGTCGAGCATCAGCCGGCCGTCCCCGGCCGTCACCAGCGCCTCCCGCAACGTCGGAACGGCGCCGTGCGTCAGCTCCTTGAGCTGTGCGGCCGAGACCTCGTCGAGCCGCACGTCGTGGTTCCACAGCCGCTGGAGCGACTCGTCGTGCAGGAGGACCGGCACCCCGTCACGGGTCAGCCGCACGTCGACCTCGACCGCGTCCGCCCCGCGGGCGAAGGCGGAGCGGATCGAGGGCAGGGTGTTCTCACGGACACGGTAGGGATCGCCGCGGTGGCCGACGGCTGTCAGGGTGCGCATGGCCCCATTCTCGGGGGGACTTCAGCGCGCGAGCCATTGCTCGGTGTACGTGTCGATCTCCGCGTTGAGCTTCGCCTTGCCGTCCGGGTCCAGGAAGGAGGCCTCGACGGCGTTCTTGGCGAGCCGGGCGAGCCCGCGCTCGTCGAGGTCGAGGAGGCGGGCGGCCACCGCGTACTCGTTGTTGAGGTCGGAGCCGAACATCGGTGGGTCGTCGCTGTTGATGGTGACGAGCACGCCCGCCGCGACCATCTCCTTGACCGGGTGCCGGTCGAGGTCGGTCACCGCGCGGGTGGCGATGTTCGAGGTCGGGCAGACCTCCAGCGCGATGCGGTGTTCGGCGAGGTACGCGAGCAGCTCCGGGTCCTGGACGGAGCTCGTGCCGTGGCCGATGCGCTCGGCGCCCAGCTCGCGGATGGCGTCCCAGACGGTCTCCGGACCCGTGGTCTCGCCCGCGTGCGGGACGCTGCGCAGGCCGGCGGCCCGGGCGGCGTCGAAGTACGGCTTGAACTGCGGGCGCGGGACGCCGATCTCGGGTCCGCCCAGGCCGAAGGAGACCAGGCCCTCGGGGCGCAGGTCGACGGCGAGCCGCGCGGTCTCGGCGGCGGCCTCCAGCCCGGCCTCGCCGGGGATGTCGAAGCACCAGCGCAGGATGACGCCGAGTTCCTGCTCGGCGGCCTTGCGGGCGTCCTCGATGGCCTCCATGAAGGCCTTCTCGTCGATGCCGCGGCGGGTGGAGGAGTACGGCGTGATGGTCAGCTCGGCGTAGCGGATGTTCTGCCGGGCCATGTCACGGGCGACCTCGAAGGTCAGCAGCCGCACGTCCTCGGGGGTGCGGACGAGGTCGACGACCGACAGGTAGACCTCGATGAAGTGGGCGAAGTCGGTGAAGGTGAAGTAGTCGGCGAGGGCCTCGGGGTCCGTGGGGACCTTGGAGTCGGGGTGCCGGGCCGCGAGCTCGGCCACGATGCGCGGGGAGGCGGAGCCGACGTGGTGGACGTGGAGTTCGGCCTTCGGCAGCCCCGCGATGAAGGGGTGCAGGTCGGTCATGGGGAGTGCCTCCGGATGACGGGGTGCGGGTGGGTCGGCCTCATCGTAGGCACGGCCGTGACGGTCGGTGGCAGCGCTTAGCATGGCTGTACGAGAGAGGGGGGCTCCGTAATGACCGACAGCAGTCCCGAGCCGCGGGACCCGTGGGCGCCGCCGGAGCGGCCGGCGGTGGACCTGGGCAAAACACAGGGGGCGACGCGCGGCACGCCGGGCGTGGCGGGTCCGGCGTCCGTGCACGACCAGCCGACGCTCGCCGGCATGCCGGGCGACCAGGCGACTCCCGCCGCCCCGACAGGGCCCGCGCCCGACGGCGGGCCGGGTGCCGCCACGCCCGCGCCGCACGCGCCGCCCACGCCCGTACCCGGACCGGCCTCCGCGGCGTACGGCTATCCGACGGCGCAGCCCGGCTACGGGTATCCGGGCGATGCCGGGTACCCCGGGTACCCCGCCCAGCAGGGGTACCCGTTCCCCGGCGCGTACCCGCCGTACGGGCGGCAGCCCAGCAACGGCTTCGGCGTCACCTCGCTCGTCCTCGGCATCCTCGCCGTGGTCGGCTGCATCACCAGCTTCATAGCGGTCGCCCTCGGAATCGGCGCCGTCGTCTTCGGCGCCCTGGGCAAGGGCAAGGCCAACCGCGGCGAGGCCGACAACGGCGGGATGGCCCTGGCCGGCATCATCCTGGGCGCGATCGGTATCGTGCTGGGGCTGTTGATGCTGGTCGCCATGTTCGCCCCGTTCCTCGACGGGGAATGGGACGACAGCCCGCGCTACGAGAGCCCGTATTCGGACTCACGGCTTCACGAACGAGTCTGAAGCCATGGCCAGTCGGCGTTCCGGCCGGCCTCGATGAGCGACACCATCCGGAACGCCGCGTCCGTGAGCCCGCCGAAGGTGTGCCGGTGCGCGGTGCCGGAGGGTGCGTGCCCCACCCGGTAGCCGGCCAGGTTCCAGGTGTACACGGGCACCTCGGACGGCACGAGCTCCGCCGGATCCCCGGTGCGGCCGTAGGGCGCGGCCTGCTCGTCCGTCACGATCAACACCCGGTCGTGGTCCCGGTAGTGCTTCTTCACGGCCTGGGCCGTGCAGGTGCCCCCGAGGTGCCCGAACCGTTCGAGCACCTTCAGCACGGACTCGCCCCGGGCGTGGGGGACCGCCTCACTGGTTGTGCCGAACTGCACGAGGTCGGCCCGCTCCGCCCGCAGCGCCAGCGCCGCCCCGAAGACGGCCGCGGCGTCGGCCCGGTTGAGCCGGGAGCGGTCCGACAGCGGGGACCACATCGATCCGGAGCGGTCGACGAGGACCAGCGTGCGGCCGGGCAGCGCCGGTACGTTCGCCAGCGAGTGGCCGAGCGCCCGCTCCAGCGGGTACGCCCAGCGCAGCGAGGGCGCGTGCTGGTACGCGGCCAGGTAGCGGAAGGGGAACTGCCGGGACCGGGCGACGGCCTCCGGATCGGAGATCTTCGCCGCGACCTGTGCGGCCACCGCGTCCGAGATCCCGGCCTCGTCGAAGTTGCGCAGGTTGCGCAGCAGCGCCATCGCCCCCATGGACGGGATGACCGCCTCCCAGGCGGCCGCGTCCAGCGGCCCCTGCAGCCAGCCGGCCAGCGCCTCCCAGGTCATGCCCGCCGCCGCGAGCCGCTCCGCGCCGTCCGGGGCGAGCACCACACCGCGCCGGTCGGGGACCGGCAGCTCCATCAGAGCCCGGTGCGCCGCGAGGGTGCGGTTGCCCGCGGGGACCTGCGCGCTCTGCGGGTTGTGCCTGCGGTCCAGGGCGTAGCGGAACAGCTCGCCCTGCCAGGGCCGGTCCGGGTCGGGGGAGGCGTGCACGAGGTTGAGGACGTCACCGAAGCGGTAGGCCTTGGAGTCGGTGTCGTACTTCAGCAGCGAGGTGCCGCAATAGAGCCGGCGCACGGCGTCGGCGATCCCGCGCTTGACGGGCTTGGGTACGTTCCGCCCGTACGTGGCCGTCCAGTAGGCGAGCAGCTCACCGGGCTCGTCCGCGCGCCGCAGTACGGAGTCCACGACCTGTCGGTTGGACGGTCCGTCGGTGCCGGTGCCGGTGCCGGTGCCGGTGTCGGTGGCGCCCGCGTCGAGCCTGGCCCTCACGTACTCCGCGGCGCCGACGAGCGAGGCGGTGCGCATGTTCGCCTCCTGGCGCAGCCAGCCCAGCAGACCGGCCGTCCACGCGGGATCCTGCACGGCGAGGGTGCGCACGAGCGCGGCGAAGCGGTCGTCGCGCGCCTGACCGCTCTCGTACGCGGTGCGCTGCGTCACGAAGTTGGCGACGGCGAGCAGGAAGAGTTCGGAGCGTGGATCACGCAGGTGACCCGGACCGCCCTGGGCGGTGCGGGCGCGTCCGGTGGAGCGAACCGGCGAAGTGGGCGCGGCGGGCGCGGACTTGAGCACACGCAGGTTGAAACGAGCCATGTGAATCCCCCCGAATTCGTTGGAAGCGGGGGAGGCGTTGCGTGAGGGAGGCCCGAGATCGGAAGTCGGCGGCGGACTTTTATGCCCGGCGAGCTGCCGGCTGCTCCACCGGCCCGTTCCCCTGCGGGTGACGAGCCGGGTGGGATTCGAACCCACGACCTCCGGGTTCCCAGAAGTAACCGTCGCCTGCGCACCGGGCTTCCCCCACGCGGGCCTCCCGAGATCAAGGTGGCGGCGGCCTGGGATTCTCTGCAAGAGAAGGAGCCGCAGCCTGCGCACCGGGAGGTGCGTGACGTAGGTGTCCAGAGAACAAGGCCGGCGAAACCACATGGTGCTCTGCCAACTGAGCTACACCGGCCCGAAGCCGGTGACGGGACTCGAACCCGCGGCCGCCCGAATAGGAATCGAAGTAGGTCTCGCCTTCGCACCTGGACGAGGAACACGGTAGACGGCCCTCCTCCGGCTCCGCCAGCCGATTACGCCCGGCTCGGACCGTCGTCGTCGGCAGCGCCGCCGCCGCGCAGTCGCTCCCGGGCCTCCATCAGGGCGAAGCCCAGCAGGTTCAGCCCGCGCCAGCGCGCCGGGTCCAGGGCACGCTCGTCGTCGGCCGCCAGCCCGATGCCCCAGATCCGGTCCAGCGGGCTCGCCTCCACCAGCACCCGCTCCCCGGTGCCCAGCAGATAGGACCGCAGCGCCGGGTCCGAGCCGAACTTGTGCACGCTGCCCTCCACGACCAGGGCGAAGCGCTCCCGCTCCCACGTCGCGTCGTCGAAGCCGCGCACGAGCCGGCCGATCTTCTTCGCCTCGGCCGGGCTCTTCGCCGCCACCGCGGCGCGCTCGGCCTCCGGGTCGGCGAACAGCCGGGCCTTCCCGGCCATCATCCAGTGCTCGGCCGTCGCATAACGGACCTCACCGACAGTGAAGGCGGAGGGCCACCACTGGCTCAGGCAGCTCGGCCCGAGCCTGCCGTCGGGCTGCGGCCGGTGCCCCCAGAACGGCAGGTACTTCACCCGCTCACCACGGCTGACCTGCTTGATCAGGTCGTCGATCATCTCCATGCATGCGAGTCTGGCACCCGCCACTGACACTTCGTACGGGATTTTCGGCGTGCCTCGACATATGGTCGACCGATTCCGTCGCGTAATCAAAAGGCAACAACGGAATCACTTGGCCGAGGGCATCACCTCTGCCAGGATCGGCACTCAATTCGAGCTGTAGCTCGAACTGTAGCTACGGAGAGCGTGAGAGCGTGATGGGCAACCGCTTCCAGGTCAAGGACCGCTTCGCAGAGGGCGCGCAGTACATCGACGGACAGCTCCGGGCGGGAACCTCCGGACGGTCACACACCGTGGTCGACCCGGCCACCGGCGAGGAGGTCCTGACCTACGAGCTGGCGGGCACCGCGGACGTCGACGAGGCCGTCGCGGCCGCCCAGCGCGCCTTCCCCGCCTGGTCCGGTGCCACCCCCGGTGAGCGTTCGGACGCCCTGCACCGGCTGGCCGCCGTGCTGGCCGAGCAGGCCGAGGACTTCGCGTACGCCGAGTCGCTCCAGTGCGGCAAGCCGATCAAGCTGTCCACGGAGTTCGACGTACCGGGCACCATCGACAACACCGCCTTCTTCGCGGGCGCGGCCCGGCACCTGCAGGGGCAGGCCGCCGCCGAGTACTCGGGCGACCACACCTCGTACGTGCGCCGTGAGGCCATCGGGGTCGTCGGCTCCATCGCCCCCTGGAACTACCCGCTCCAGATGGCCGCCTGGAAGATCCTCCCGGCGATCGCGGCGGGCAACACCATCGTGCTCAAGCCCGCCGAGCTCACCCCGCTGACCTCCCTGATGTTCGCCCAGGCGGCCAAGGAGGCGGGCCTGCCCGACGGCGTGATCAACATCGTCACCGGCGCCGGCCGCGACGCCGGGGAGCACCTCGTGGGCCACCCCGACGTGGTGATGACCTCCTTCACCGGCTCCACCGCCGTCGGCAGGCGGGTCGCGGAGATCGCCACCGCCACCGTCAAGCGCCTGCACCTGGAGCTCGGCGGCAAGGCCCCCTTCCTCGTTTTCGACGACGCCGACCTGGAGGCCGCCGCGCACGGCGCCGTCGCCGCCTCCCTGATCAACACCGGCCAGGACTGCACCGCCGCGACCCGCGCCTACGTACAGCGTCCCCTGCACGACGCCTTCGTCGCCCGGGTCGCCGCGCTGATGGAGACCGTCCGCCTCGGCGACCCGTTCGCGCCCGGCACCGACCTCGGCCCGCTGGTCTCGCACGCCCAGCGCGACCGTGTCGCCGGCTTCGTCGAGCGCGCCCGCGGCTACGCCACCGTCGTCACCGGCGGCGAGGCCCCGGGCGGCGAACTCGCCGACGGGGCGTACTACCGGCCCACCCTGATCAGCGGCGCCGCCCAGGACAGCGAGGTGGTCCAGTCGGAGATCTTCGGCCCCGTCCTCGTGGTGCTGCCCTTCGACAGCGACGACGAGGGCATCGCGCTGGCCAACGACACCCCGTACGGGCTCGCCGCCTCCGCCTGGAGCCGCGACCTCTACCGGGCGAACCGTGCCACCCGCGAGATCAAGGCGGGCTGCGTGTGGGTCAACGACCACATCCCGATCATCAGCGAGATGCCCCACGGGGGCTACAAGGCGAGCGGCTTCGGGAAGGACATGTCCGCCTACTCCTTCGAGGAGTACACGCAGATCAAGCACGTGATGTACGACAACACCGCGGTGGCCGCGAAGGACTGGCACCGCACGATCTTCGGGGACAGATAGCCGACCACCGCCCGACCAGCGGTACACCTCCCGAAAGGCCACAGCGCATGGAGCAGTTCGAGCCCGGCCGCCTCTCCGCGGCGCAATTCGCCGCGATGCGGCGCAGCCTCACCAGCGGGCGCGGCGCCCTCACCCGCCGCTCGCTGCTGCGCGCCTCCGGAGTCGGAGCGCTCACCCTCGGAGGCCTGTCCACCCTCGCCGGGTGCGGCATCCCTCCCGCCAAGCGGGAGGGCGGCACGGCCGCGGCCTCCGACGACCACTCGGACCGGGAGAAGGAGATCAACTTCTCCAACTGGACCGAGTACATGGACACCAGTGAGGACGAGAAGTCCCGTCCCACGCTGGAGGAGTTCACCAAGCGGACCGGGATCAAGGTCAAGTACACCGAGGACATCAACGACAACGTCGAGTTCTTCGGCAAGGTCAAACCGCAGCTCGCGGCCGGCCAGGACACCGGCCGCGACCTGATCGTCGTCACCGACTGGCTCGCCGCGCGCATCATCCGCCTCGGCTGGGCACAGAAGCTCGACCCCTCGCACCTGCCGCACGCCTACGCCAACCTCTCCCCGCAGTTCCGCAGCCCCGACTGGGACCCGGGCCGCGCGTACAGCTACCCCTGGACCGGCATATCCACCGTCATCGCCTACAACGAGAAGGCGACGGAGGGCAGGAAGGTCGACTCCGTCACCCAGATGCTCGACGACCCCTCCCTCAAGGGCCGGGTCGGCTTCCTGACGGAGATGCGCGACAGCGTCGGCATGACCATGCTCGACCAGGGCAAGAACCCCGCCTCCTTCACGGACGCCGACTTCGACGAGGCGATCGGCCGGCTCCAGAAGGGCGTGGACAAGCGCCAGATCCGGCGTTTCACGGGCAACGACTACACCTCCGACCTCGACAAGGGCGACCTCGCCGCCTGTCTCGCCTGGGCGGGCGACATCATCCAGCTCCAGGCCGGCAACCCGGACATCAAGTTCGCGATCCCCGCCGCCGGCTACATCACCTCCAGCGACAACCTGCTGGTGCCCGCCAAGGCGCGGCACAAGGCCAACGCGGAACGGCTCATCGACTACTACTACGAGCTCCCGGTCGCCGCGCAGCTCGCCGCCTACATCAGCTACGTCTGCCCCGTCGAGGGCGTGGGCGAGGAGCTCGGGAAGATCGATCCCGAGCTCGCGGAGAACACCCTGATCGTCCCGGACAAGGCGATGACCGCCAAGTCCCACGCCTTCCGCTCCCTCACCAGCGAGGAAGAGACGGCGTACGAGGAGAAGTTCGCCAAGCTCATCGGAGCCTGACGCCGGCCCGACGCGCCGGCGGCCACCCCGCGGCGGCCTTCCCCCCTTGACCTCTTCGCCCACCCAACCCCGGGACCCCTCCATGACTGACAAGACCGAAGGCGGCGACGTCCGCCTCTCCGGGATCAGCAAGCACTACGGCACCTTCACCGCCGTGCACCCGCTGGACCTCACCGTCCCCCAGGGCTCCTTCTTCGCCCTGCTCGGCGCCTCCGGCTGCGGCAAGACCACCACCCTGCGCATGATCGCGGGACTGGAGGAGCCCTCCACCGGCACGGTCCACCTCGGCGACCGGGAGGTCACCCACCTGCCGCCGTACAAGCGCCCGGTCAACACGGTCTTCCAGAGCTACGCGCTCTTCCCGCACCTGAGCATCTTCGAGAACATCGCCTTCGGGCTGCGCCGCCGGGGCATCAAGTCGGTCAAGAAGCAGGTCGACGAGATGCTGGAGCTGGTCCAGCTCGGCCAGTTCGCCCAGCGCAAGCCGCACCAGCTCTCCGGTGGCCAGCAGCAGCGCGTCGCCGTCGCCCGCGCCCTGATCAACCACCCCCAGGTGCTGCTCCTCGACGAGCCCCTCGGCGCCCTCGACCTCAAGCTGCGCCGCCAGATGCAGCTGGAGCTCAAGCGGATCCAGACGGAGGTCGGCATCACCTTCGTGCACGTCACGCACGACCAGGAGGAGGCCATGACCATGGCCGACACGGTCGCCGTGATGAACGGTGGCCGCGTCGAGCAGCTGGGCGCCCCCGCCGAGCTCTACGAGAACCCGCGGACCACCTTCGTCGCCAACTTCCTCGGCACCTCCAACCTTATCGAGGCCTCCGTGGAGTCCGCCGGCTCCGATGTCGTCGTCTCGGCCTCCGGCACCACCCTGCGGCTGCCCGCCGCCCGGTGCTCGACCACGCCCCGGACGGGCGGGAAGCTGCTCGTCGGCGTCCGCCCGGAGAAGCTGTCCCTGGTCCCGGCCGAGGAGGAGCAGGCCGTCGCGACCGGCCGCAACAAGATCACCGGTCGCATAGCCGCCTCCTCCTTCATCGGGGTCTCCACCCAGTTCGTGGTCGACAGCCCGGTCTGCCCCGAGCTGGAGGTCTACGTCCAGAACATCGAGCGCGACGCCCGCCTGGTCCCGGGCGCCGAGGTGGTCCTGCACTGGAACCCGGAGCACACCTTCGGCCTCGACGCCGACCAGTCCATGCTGGCGGGGACGACGGGCGACGCGGGCATCGAGACCGTCGAGGAGAGCGCGTGACCGCCACCGCCGCGCCGCCCCAGGCGCCCGCCCCCGCCGGACCCCCCGTCCACCGGCCGTCGACGCGCAAGCGGCTCGTCCCGTACTGGCTGCTGCTCCCCGGCATCCTGTGGCTGCTGGTCTTCTTCGTCCTGCCGATGGTCTACCAGGCCTCCACCTCGGTGCAGACCGGCTCCCTCGAAGAGGGCTACGAGGTCACCTGGCACTTCCGGACCTACTGGGACGCCTTCACCGAGTACCTGCCGCAGTTCCTGCGCTCCCTGCTCTACGCCGGCACCGCCACCGCGCTGTGCCTGCTGCTCGGGTACCCGCTGGCGTACCTGATCGCCTTCCGGGCGGGCCGCTGGCGCAACCTGCTGCTGGTCCTGGTCATCGCGCCGTTCTTCACCAGCTTCCTGATCCGCACGCTGGCCTGGAAGACGATCCTGGCCGACGGCGGCCCGGTGGTCGCCGGCCTCAACGCCGTCGGCTTCCTCGACGTCACCAGCTGGCTCGGCATGACCGAGGGGGACCGGGTCCTGGCCACGCCGCTCGCGGTCGTCTGCGGCCTGACGTACAACTTCCTCCCCTTCATGATCCTGCCGCTGTACTCCTCGCTGGAGCGCATCGACACCCGCCTCCACGAGGCGGCCGGGGACCTGTACGCCCGCCCCTCCACGGTCTTCCGGAAGGTCACCTTCCCGCTCTCCATGCCGGGCGTGGTCTCCGGGACCCTGCTCACCTTCATCCCGGCGAGCGGGGACTACGTGAACGCCGAACTGCTCGGCTCCACGGACACCCGGATGATCGGCAACGTCATCCAGTCGCAGTACCTGCGGATCCTCGACTACCCGACGGCGGCCGCGCTGTCCTTCATTCTCATGGCCATCGTGCTGATCATGGTCACCATCTACATCCGCCGAGCGGGGACGGAGGACCTGGTCTGATGCGCACACCCCTCACCTGGCTGCGACGCAACCTGGTCGTGATCGCCGGCATCGGCACGCTGGCGTACATGATCCTGCCGAACGTCGTCGTCACCGTCTTCTCCTTCAACAACCCCTCCGGGCGCTTCAACTACGCCTGGCAGGAGTTCTCGCTCGACGCGTGGAAGGACCCCTGCGGCGTCGCCGACATGTGCGGGTCTCTCGGGCTCTCGCTCCAGATCGCCCTGTGGTCCACGCTCGTGGCGACCGCCCTCGGTACCGCCGTGGCCTTCGCGCTGGTGCGCTACCGGTTCAGGGCGCGCGGCGCGGTCAACTCGCTGATCTTCCTGCCCATGGCCATGCCGGAGATCGTGATGGCGGCCTCGCTGCTGGCGCTCTTCCTCAACATGGGCATCCGGCTGGGCTTCTGGACGATCCTGATCGCCCACATCATGTTCTGCCTCAGCTTCGTCGTCGCCGCGGTCAAGGCCCGCGTCCTGTCCATGGACCCGCGGCTGGAGGAGGCCGCCCGGGACCTCTACGCGGGCCCGGTGCAGACCTTCGTACGGGTGACCCTGCCCATCGCGGCACCGGGCATCGCGGCGGGTGCGCTGCTCTCCTTCGCGCTCTCGTTCGACGACTTCATCATCACCAACTTCAACTCGGGCAACACCGTCACCTTCCCCATGTTCGTGTGGGGATCGGCCCAGCGCGGTACGCCCGTGCAGATCAACGTCATCGGCACGGCGATGTTCGTCATCGCGGTGCTGGTGGTCCTCGCCGGCCAGACGGTCGGCAACCGCCGCAAGAAGGCACAACCGAAGTAGTTCCGTAGTCCCGTAGGGAGTTGGAAGACATGGCCCCAGTCGCCATGCGTAGTGTTGCGAAATCCCTTTCCGAAGCGAAGCCGGTCTCGTACTGGCTGGACGACCCCGGCAAGCCCGCCCCGCAGCCGGCGCTCACCTCGGACGAGCGCTGCGACCTGCTGGTCGTCGGCGGCGGCTACAGCGGCCTGTGGACCGCGCTGCTCGCCAAGGAGCGCGACCCCGAGCGGGACGTCGTCCTGATCGAGAGCAAGGAGGCGGGCTGGGCCGCCTCCGGCCGCAACGGCGGCTTCTGCGCGGCATCCCTCACCCACGGCCTGGGCAACGGGCTCGCCCGCTGGCCCGGCGAGCTGGCGAAGCTGGAGGAGCTCGGCGCCCGCAACCTGGACGCGATCGAGGAGGCCGTCGCCCGCTACGGCATCGACTGCGACTTCGAGCGGACCGGCGAGATCGACGTCGCCACCGAACCGCACCAGGTCGAGGAGCTGCGCGAACTCCACGAGGAGGCCAAGCGGCTGGGCCTGGCCGGCGGCTCCGAATGGCTCGACGGCGACGCCGTGCGCGCCGAGGTCGACTCCCCGACCTTCCTCGCCGGGCTGTGGGACCGCGACGGCGTCGCCATGCTCAACCCGGCGAAGCTGGCGTGGGGGCTGAAGCAGGCGTGCCTGGACCTCGGGGTGCGGATCTACGAGAACACCCGCGGCCTGAAGCTGGCCCCGGCGGGGCGCGGGATGACCGTGCAGACGCCCTACGGCACGATCCTCGCCCGCCGCGTGGCCCTGGGCACCAACATCTTCCCGTCGCTGGTCCGGCGGATCCGCCCGTTCACCGTCCCGGTCTACGACTACGCGCTGATGAGCGAGCCGCTGGACGAGGCGCAGCTGGCCTCGATCGGCTGGAAGCGGCGGCAGGGCCTGGGCGACAGCGCCAACCAGTTCCACTACTTCCGGATCACCAGGGACAACCGGATCCTGTGGGGCGGCTACGACGCGATCTACCCCTACCGCGGCAAACTCGACTCCGAGTACGACCACCGCCCCGAGACCTACCTCCGGCTCGCGGAGCACTTCTTCACCGCCTTCCCGCAGCTGGAGGGGCTGAGGTTCAGCCACGCGTGGGGCGGCGCGATCGACACCTGCTCGCGCTTCTCCGCCTTCTTCGGCACCGCGCACTCGGGCAAGGTGGCGTACGCGGCCGGGTACACCGGCCTCGGCGTGGGGGCCACCCGCTTCGGCGCGGACGTGATGCTGGACCTGCTCGACGGGCTCTCGACCGAGCGCACCCGGCTGGAGATGGTGAGGTCCAAGCCGATGCCGTTCCCGCCCGAGCCGTTCGCCTGGACCGGGATCGCGCTCACCAAGTGGTCCCTGGCCCGCGCCGACGCGCGGGGCGGGCACCGGAACCTGTGGCTCAGGACGCTGGACAGGTTCGGCCTCGGCTTCGACAGCTGAACCACTCGCGTGCACCACTCGCGTGCCCCGGCGCGCACCTCCCCCTTCGCCGTGTGACCTGATTCACCCGCGCGGGGTGGGGAAACCCGCGTCATGGCCGCGCCCGGCCCCGCTCTCTGCGGGTGAGAACACCTCACCCACAGGGAACGGAGGCCGGGCGATGACGACCCCGGGGGAAAAGGCCGCGGTGGACTGGCTGGTATCGGCGGCGCCCGATCCCGGTGCCTGCCGGACAGAATGGGAGCGCGACCCCCTCGGAGTCGCGCTGCTGCCCGCGGGACGGCTCTGGGACGTGCTGGTCCTGCCGGGGGAGCTGGGGCGGGCCACGCTCGACGTGCTGGAGCCGCTCACCGACCGGCCCGGCCCGGTGCTCGCCGACTTCGGCGCGTCGCGGCTGGGCTTCTTCGTGCCCCCGGGCACCGCCTCCCACTGGATCGGCACGGGCGTACGGGGGGCCGGCCGCGGAGCGTGGATCGTCGTCCCGTACCCGGGCCGGGCGACCGGGGGAGTGCGCTGGGAGGTGCTCCCGGACGGGGAGGGGACCCTCACGGACCCGGTCCTGCTGGAGCTCGCGATGCACGAGGCGGCCGCATGCGCGGCGGTGGGGAAGGTCCGGAGCCCTTGACCGGAGGATTGGTCTGGATCATCTTGGGCGCCGTTGTTCCCGTTCCGCCGGGCGTACTACGGCAGGACCGCCTGACCGCCAGCAGCAGCGGCGTGCACAGCAGCAGGCTGGCCAGCACGTCCAGCGGCCAGTGGAACCCCCGCAGCACCAGCCCGACGGCCGTCGCCCCCGTGAGCACGAGGGCGGCGGCCACCGGCCACCACCGGCCGAGGTGCGGCTGTACGAGCAGGGCCGCGCCCGCGTACGCCACGAAGGCCGTCGCGGTGTGGCCGGAGGGGAAATAGCCGGCGGCCCACGGCTCCAGGGGGCCGGGGCGGGCGGTCCACTCCTTCAACGGGACGACGAGGGCCGGCACCAAGGCCATGGCCAGCACCGCGGCGGCCGCGGCGCGGCGCTCGCCGCGGAGGGCGGCGTACCCGGCGGCGAGGAGCAGCACGGGTAGCGCGACCGGGACGTTGCCGAGGCCGGAGAGGGACTCGCTGACCGCGTCGGGGACGGTGCGCACAAGCGCGGCGCTCAGCCGGGCGTCCCAGGACAGCAACGGGCCCCGCACCAGGACCTGCCAGGCGATCAGGGCGAAGAGGAGCGCGCAGAGGGCGGAGGCGGCCCATGCGCCGAGAAGGGTGGCCGGCCGTCCCGGAACAGGGGGGATGGTTCCGGGACGGCCGCCCGGACCGGGTTGCCGCACGCCCCGGGGGGTTTGGGGCGGCCGGCCGTCCGATCGGCGAGGAGTGTGCGCGAACGCATGCCCAGTACGACGCTGGGGAAGCCCGGTACTGGTATCGCCCCCGGTTTCCCGGGAGCGGGCTGTTTCACTCATCTGCAGAAACCGTACGGCAGCGGAAGGGGGACCGACAGCAGGAACGCGCTCCCGCCATCGGCCCCCCACAGCTTCTTCACAGCGCCCGCCCGTTACCGTCGGTAGGCGGGGCTGCGCTGCGCTCGGACGTTCTAGACGTTCGAGCACGTGGTCGTCTCGACCGTGGCTCAGATGTCCGTGCCGATGGCCGCGAACGCGGCCTCGATCAGGTCCAGGCCCTCGTTCAGCAGGTCCTCGCCGATGACGAGCGGCGGGAGGAAGCGGAGCACGTTGCCGTAGGTGCCGCAGGTGAGGACGAGCAGGCCCTCGGCGTGGCAGGCCTTGGCGAGCGCGCCGGCCGCCTCCGGGAACGGGGTCTTGGAGACCGGGTCCTTGACCAGCTCGATCGCGATCATGGCGCCGCGGCCGCGGATGTCGCCGATGATGTCGTACTTCTCCTGCATGGCCGACAGGCGGGCCTTCATGACGGACTCGATCTTCTTCGCCTTGGCGTTGAGGTCGAGCTCCTTCATGGTCTCGATGGAGCCGAGCGCGCCGGCGCACGCCACCGGGTTGCCGCCGTAGGTGCCGCCCAGGCCGCCCGCGTGGGCGGAGTCCATGATCTCGGCACGGCCGGTCACGGCGGCGAGCGGCAGACCGCCCGCGATGCCCTTGGCGGTGGTGATCAGGTCCGGGACGATGCCCTCGTCCTCGCACGCGAACCACTGGCCGGTGCGGCAGAAGCCGGACTGGATCTCGTCGGCGACGAACACGATGCCGTTCTCGTTGGCGAACTTCACGATCGCCGGCAGGAAGCCCTTGGCCGGCTCGATGAAGCCGCCCTCGCCGAGGACCGGCTCGATGATGATCGCGGCGACGTTCTCGGCGCCGATCTGCTTGGTGATCTGGTCGATCGCCTGGGCGGCGGCCTCGGGGCCGCAGTTCTCGGCACCGGTGGGCCAGCGGTAGCCGTAGGCGACCGGGACGCGGTAGACCTCGGGGGCGAACGGACCGAAGCCGTGCTTGTACGGCATGTTCTTCGCGGTCAGCGCCATGGTGAGGTTCGTGCGGCCGTGGTAGCCGTGGTCGAAGACGACGACGGCCTGGCGCTTGGTGTACGAACGGGCGATCTTGACGGCGTTCTCGACGGCCTCGGCGCCGGAGTTGAACAGGGCCGACTTCTTGGCGTGGTCGCCCGGGGTCAGCTCGGCGAGGGCCTCGCAGACCTCGACGTAGCCCTCGTACGGGGTGACCATGAAGCAGGTGTGGGTGAAGTCGGCGAGCTGCGCGGAGGCGCGGCGCACGACGGCCTCGGCGGAGGCGCCGACCGAGGTCACGGCGATGCCGGAGCCGAAGTCGATCAGCTGGTTGCCGTCGACGTCCTCGATGATGCCGCCGCCCGCGCGGGCCGTGAAGACGGGCAGCACGGAGCCCACGCCACCGGCCACGGTCTGCAGGCGGCGCGCCTGCAGCTCCTGCGACTTGGGGCCGGGGATCGCGGTGACGATCTTGCGCTCCTGCGGGACAGCAGTCATAGAGGGCTCCTGGGGGGTGTTTTCGGACGCACTTGTGTCTTTGTCCGCAGGCTAGGCCCGCAAGCGGGGGTCCTGCATGCTCCGTTCGGTAGTGATCTCAGCGTGTCCTTGTCCGCGACGGCCATAGGAAGGACCCGGCGGGGCCCTGCGGACGCACGGCACACCGGAGTGCCGGTACGGGCCCACGGCGGACGTCGGCCAACTACATTGAGCGACGCAGCGCAGGAACGGGCAGGGGGCAGAGCTTTCATGGACACCGACGGCACGCACGAGACGCGCCCGTCCCACACCGGGCAGATTCCGAGACCGGCCACCCCGCCGAAGCCGTCCCACGCGCCGACGGCCGGGCCGACCCTCGGCGACTGGCTGCGTGTTCCACGCTCCTCCGACGGGCCGGGCGTATGGACGTACGGGCACGTGCCGCGGGGTGCCGAGGCGCCCGAGGTGACGCCCACCCGCCAACTGGTCAGCGGAGCCCTGATCTCCCTGCTGGCCGGCCTGCTGCTGTGGTCCCTGCTGTGGAACGGCTACCTGGGCGGGTTCTGGCTCTGGCCGATGTACATGTTCACGCCCGATTCCTGGGCACACAGCGGTTCCTACAAGACCGTATGGGTTGCCGGCATCTGGTACGCCATCGTCCTCGCCATCCTGGCCGTGGTCTTCGGACGACTCGGCCGTTGGCCGGAATTGGGCCGACTGGTCATCGGGCATCTGGGCCGATTCCTCGGTAAGGCCGGCGGACCGGCCGCTGTGGGTCCGGTACCGGCCGTGCCCGTCGCCGGGGGCGACGACGATCCGGCTCGGTGGCCGCAGTTGCGGGGGGCCGGTTTGGGGGACGTGGCCGACCGGCTGGAGGGGGAGGCCGGGGGCGGGCGGATGAACGACGTGGACTACGCCCGCATCCGGCGCGCCTGGGACTCCGTCCGCGTCGACCCCTCCCGCATGCGCGCCTTCGCCGACTCCGTCCGCGACAAGGGCGCCGGGGCCTGCGTGCACCCCTCCGGGGACCGGGACCTGCCCGTACGGGCCGCCCGGCACGACCTGCTGGCCCGGCAGGTGCTCCTCGGCACCGTCGAGGACGGCGTCCGCAACCCCTACGCCCGCCGCGGCACCTCCCTCGCGCTCGATCCCGACGTGCTCGGCACCTCCCTCCTCGCCGTCGGCCCCTCCGGCACCGGCAAGACGCAGCGCCTGGTCCGGCCCGTCGTGGAGTCCCTCGCCCTCCAGGCCCTCGCCGGGCAGGCCGCCGTCGTCGCCGTCGGCGCCGCCGGGGCCCAGCTCGGGCCGGACGCCGCCTACGACGTCGTCGTCCGCGTCGGCGACCCCGGCTCCGTCTACGACCTCGACCTCTACGGTGGGGCCACCGACCCCGACGAGGCCGCGACGCTGCTCGCCGAGGCATTCGTCGGAGACGTCCCCGGCATCGACGTACGACGGGCGGCGACCGCCCTCGCCCAGCTCCTCGGGCCGTTCCGGACGGCGTACGGCCGCTTCCCCGCCGTGCCCGAGCTGCGCGAGCTGCTCGACCAGGTCCCGGCCGCCTTCGACGCCCTGCGCCGCGAGCTCGCCGCCGACGGCGCCGCGCACCACGCGATGCTGCGCGAGCTCGACGCCCGCACCCGCCAGCACGGGGCGCACGGCGACCCCGGACCGGCCCTCGCCGACCGGGTGGCCCTGCTGGACCGGCCCGCTTTCGCCGGCTTCTTCGACACCACCGGCCAGGGCCGGCCCTTCTCGCTGCGCGCCCTGGAGCACCCGATCCGGGTCCGCGTCGACCTCCCCGAGCGGGGGCACGCCGACGCCTCCCGGATGCTGGCCCGGCTGCTGCTCGCCCAGTTCAACGCCGCCGCGGCCGCCCGCGCCGACCGTTCCCTCTTCGCCTTCCTCGCCTTCGACGACGCCTCGCACACCCTGACCCCGGAGACCGTGCGGGGCGTCCAGCGACTGCGCTCGGCGCACGCGGGCGTCCTGCTCACCCTGCGCACGCTGGACGACGTACCGGAGGCGCTGCGCACGCCGCTGCTCGGGGCGGTCGGCTGCCGGATGGCCTTCTCCGGGGTCACCACCTGGGACGGCAGGCGCTTCGCCGAGGCCTGGGGCACCGAGTGGGTGGAGACGCGCGACGTCACCCACCGCACCGTCTTCGCCGACCAGCCGCTGACCCGGGCGATCCACGCCTTCCGCAAGCTCGTCACCGGCAAGGCGGTCACCACCGACGCGGTGACCGTGCGGCAGGTGGAACGGGAGCGGTGGTCCGCCTCGGACCTGGCACACGCCGTGCCCCCCGGGCACGCCGTGCTCTCGCTCACCTCCGTGAAGGGGGAGCGGGCGGCCCCGCTGCTGGTCCGGCTGGCCGGAACGTCCTGAACCGCACCCCGGACCCGTACGAGGTGGCAGAATCGAGGGGAGTCGTTCGTACGACACGGCGAAATGCGTCGGCGGCTCCCCCCAATCTCCCGTCCCCGCCCCGCCCCTCCCCGTTCGGCTCCGATTCTCCCCTCCCGCTCCGAAGGCCCCTGGTAACCGATGCCGCTGACCCTCGCCTCACTCGTCCAGCACTCGGCGCTCAAGCTCAGCGTCCGGGCGGGCGAGAGCCGCCTGGACACCCCCGTGCGCTGGGCCCACGTCAGCGAGCTCGCCGATCCCGTCCCCTATATGGAGGGCGGGGAGCTGCTGCTGATCACCGCGATGAAGCTGGACGCCGACGACCCGCAGGAGATGCGGGCCTACGTACGCCGCCTCGCGGCGGCCGGAGTGGTCGGCATCGGCTTCGCGATCGGCGTCAACTACGAGGACGTCCCCGAGGCGCTGGTCGAGGCGGCGCGGACCGAGGACATGCCACTGCTGGAAGTGCCCCGCCGGACGCCCTTCCTCGCGATCAGCAAGGCCGTCTCGGCAGCGCTCGCGGCGGACCAGTACCGGGCGGTCACCGCCGGTTTCGAGGCCCAGCGCGAGCTGACGCGCGCCGCCCTCTCCGCCGACGGGCCCGCCGAACTGCTGGCGAAGCTCGCGGCGCACGTGCACGGCTGGGCCGCGCTCTACGACACCTCCGGCGCGGTCGTGGCGGCCGCACCCGACTGGGCCGCGCGGCGCGCCGCCCGGCTGACCCCCGACGTGGAGCGGCTGCGCGAGCGGCCGGCGCCGGCGAGCGCCGTGGTCGGAGGTTCCGAGGACCGCGTCGAGCTCCAGTCCCTGGGCACCGGACGCCGGGCGCGCGGCGCGCTCGCCGTCGGCACCGGCGCCCCGCTGGGCACCGCCGAGCGGTACGCCGTCCACTCGGCGGTGGCACTGCTGACGCTCACCACCGAGCGGTCGCGGTCGCTGCACGACGCCGAGTCCCGGCTGGGGGCGGCGGTGCTGCGGATGCTGCTGGCGGACGAACCGGACCACGCCCGGGCCGTGGCCGGCGACCTGTACGGGTCCCTGCTGGACGCGCCGTTCCGGCTGGTCGTGGCGGAGCCGGCGCTGGCGGGGACGGCGCAGCCCGAGGGGCTGGCGCTGCTGGCCGACGCGGTGGAGTCGGCGGCGGCCCGGACCGGCGAGGCGCTGCTGGTGGTCCCGGAGGCGGGACGGCTCGTGGTCCTCGCCTCCGACGCCGGATCGGCCGTACAGGCGTGCGCGGACCACGCGGAGGCCCTGGAGGCCCGGCGCGGCCGGGACGCGGCCGGCCCGGAGCCGGACGAACTGGTCATCGGGCTGTCCGCGCCCGCCGGCCCCGGCGGGGTCGCCGCAGCCCTCAAGCAGGCCGACCAGGCGCTCGCCGTGGCCCGCCGGCGCGGGCGCCCGATGGTGGAGCACGAGGACATGGCGGCGGGCTCGGTCCTGCCGCTGCTGGCCGACGACGCGGTACGGGCCTTCGCGGACGGCACCCTGCGGGCGCTGCGGGAGCACGACGCGACGGGACGCGGCGACCTGGTGGCCTCGCTGCAGGCCTGGCTCTCCCGGCACGGCCAGTGGGACGCGGCCGCGGCCGACCTCGGCGTGCACCGGCACACCCTGCGCTACCGCATGAAGCGGGTCGAGGAGATCCTCGGCCGCTCCCTGGAGGACCCGGACGTCCGCATGGAACTGTGGCTCGCCCTCAAGGCCACCTCCACTCCCGGCTAGGACGGCCCGGGCCGCCTCCACTCCCAGCGGGACAGGGCGTGTCCGCTCCCGGCCGGAACCTCTCCCGCGGGCGACAGTGACAAAGCGGCGCGACTCCGACGGCGCGTACTACACCCCGGATAAACGCCGAATCCCCCGCGGAGTCCTACGGTGGAGGGGTCAGGACCCACCGCACACTTCCGAAGGGCCGGGATTCGCATGACTTCCACCCACGCCTTCTGGCTCGCCGGCCGCCAGGCCACCGGCGAGGACAGCTTCGACGTCCACTCCCCGTGGGACGGCCGACTGGTCGGCACGGTCAGCGTGCCCACCGACGCGCAGGTCGAAGAGGCCGTGGCCGCGGCGTACGCCGTGACGGCGGAGTTCTCCGCGACCCCCGCCCACGTACGGGCCGCCGCCCTCGACCACGTGTCCAAGCGGCTCGTCGAGCGCACCGAGGAGATCGCCCAGCTGATCTCCGCCGAGAACGGCAAGCCCATCAAGTGGGCCCGCGGTGAGGTCGGCCGTGCGGTGTCCGTGTTCCGCTTCGCCGCGGAGGAGGCCCGTCGCTTCAACGGCGGCGAGGCCCAGCGCCTGGACACCGACGCCGGTGGCGTCGGCCGTCTCGCGCTGACCCGCCGCTTCGTCAAGGGCCCGGTCCTCGGCATCGCGCCGTTCAACTTCCCGCTGAACCTGTGCGCCCACAAGGTGGCCCCGGCCATCGCCGTCGGCGCGCCGATCATCCTCAAGCCGGCTCCGGCCACGCCGCTGTCCGGCCTGATCCTGGGCGAGCTGCTCGCCGAGACCGACCTCCCGGCCGGCTCCTGGTCGGTCCTGCCGGTCGCGAACGACAAGATGCCCGCCCTGGTCAAGGACGAGCGCCTCCCCGTCATCTCCTTCACCGGCTCCGACACCGTCGGCTACGCCATCCAGCAGTCGGTGCCCCACAAGCACTGCACCCTGGAGCTCGGCGGCAACGCCGCGGCCGTGGTCCTGGACGACTGGTCCTCCGACGCCGACCTCGACTGGGCCGCGACCCGCATCGCGACCTTCTCGAACTACCAGGCCGGCCAGTCCTGCATCTCCGTGCAGCGCGTGATCGCCGACGCCTCCGTCTACGACCGCCTCGTGGAGAAGGTCGTCGCGAAGGTCCAGGCCCAGGTCACCGGTGACCCGAACGAAGACGCCACCGACGTCGGCCCCCTCGTCTCCGAGGCCGCCGCCCAGCGCGTCGAGGCCTGGGTCGAGGAGGCCGTGTCCGCCGGCGCCAAGCTGCTCACCGGTGGCAAGCGCGAGGGTGCCTCGTACGAGCCCACCGTCCTCGCGAACGTCCCCGAGGGCGTCAAGCTCGCCACCGAGGAGGTCTTCGGCCCGGTCCTGACCCTGCTGCGGGTCGAGAACACCGACGAGGCCTTCGCCGCGGTGAACGACTCGAAGTTCGGTCTGCAGACCGGCGTCTTCACCCGCGACGTCCAGACCGCGTTCCGCGCACACCGCGAGCTTGAGGTCGGCGGCGTGATCATCGGCGACGCGCCGTCCTACCGCGCCGACCAGATGCCGTACGGCGGAGTCAAGCAGTCCGGTGTGGGCCGCGAGGGCGTCCGCTACGCGATGGACGACTACACGTACGAGCGGGTCCTGGTCCTGACCGGCCTCGACATCTGATCTCGTACGGCCATTGAGCCGACGGCCGGAGCCCACTGTGCGGGGGCTCCGGCCGTCCCCCTTTTCCGGGCCGGGTCCGGCCCGGGAGCGGCCCCCCGCGCCCGGTGATTCCCCCGACTGGTCCGTCCCGGCTTTTCCCACCGAGCCGGGCGGGGTACGACTCACAGGTAGCACCGGCCAGTAGGCCGGTGCACCGACTCCGGCGGCGAGGTGAGCCCCCTCATGTCCGCAACACAGCCCGTACAGCCCAGCGGCACACAGCCCAAGGTGACCGAGCGCGAGGCACGACAGGTCGCGGAAGCGGCCCGGGAGCAGGACTGGCGCAAACCCAGTTTCGCCAAGGAGCTCTTCCTGGGACGGTTCCGGCTCGACCTGATCCATCCCCACCCGCTCCCCACCGACGAGGACGTCCGCCGGGGCGAGGCCTTCCTCGCCCGGCTGCGCGAGTTCTGTGAGACCCGTATCGACGGCGCCCTCATCGAGCGCGAGGCGAAGATCCCCGACGAGACCGTGCGCGGCCTCAAGGAGCTCGGCGCCCTCGGCATGAAGATCGACCCCAAGTACGGGGGTCTCGGCCTCACGCAGGTCTACTACAACAAGGCGCTCGCCCTCGTCGGCTCGGTCAGCCCGGCCATCGGGGCCCTGCTCTCCGCCCACCAGTCGATCGGTGTGCCCCAGCCGCTCAAGATGTTCGGCACGCAGGCCCAGAAGGACGCCTACCTGCCCCGCTGCGCCACCACCGCGATCAGCGCCTTCCTGCTCACCGAACCCGACGTGGGCTCCGACCCGGCACGCCTGGCCACCACCGCGGTGCCGGACGGCGACGACGCCTACGTCCTGGACGGCGTGAAGCTGTGGACCACCAACGGGGTCGTCGCGGACCTGCTGGTGGTTATGGCCCGGGTCCCGAAGTCGGAGAACCACCGCGGCGGGATCACCGCCTTCGTCGTCGAGGCCGACTCGCCCGGCATCACCGTCGAGCACCGCAACGCCTTCATGGGCCTGCGCGGCCTGGAGAACGGCGTCACCCGCTTCCACCGGGTACGCGTCCCCGCCGACCAGCGCATCGGAGCCGAGGGCGCAGGCCTGAAGATCGCCCTCACCACGCTCAACACCGGGCGCCTCTCTCTGCCCGCCATGTGCGTCGGCGCCGGCAAGTGGTGCCTGAAGATCGCCCGCGAGTGGTCCGGCGTACGCGAGCAGTGGGGCCGGCCGGTCGCCCGGCACGAGGCGGTCGGCGCCAAGATCTCCTTCATCGCCGCCACCACCTTCGCCCTCGAAGCGGTCGTCGACCTCGCCTCCCAGATGGCCGACGAGGACCGCAACGACATCCGCATCGAAGCCGCCCTCGCCAAGCTCTACGGCTCCGAGATGGCCTGTCTGATGGCCGACGAACTGGTCCAGATCCGCGGCGGGCGCGGCTTCGAGACCGCCGAGTCCCTGGCCGCCCGCGGCGAGCGCGCCGTCCCCGCCGAGCAGATGCTGCGCGATCTGCGCATCAACCGGATCTTCGAGGGCTCGACGGAGATCATGCACCCTGATCGCCCGCGAGGCCGTCGACGCCCACCTGTCGGTGGCCGGCGACCTCATCGACCCCGAGAAGGCACTCGGCGACAAGGCCAGGGCCGGCGCCCGCGCCGCCGGGTTCTACGCCCGCTGGCTGCCCAAACTGGCCACCGGCCCCGGTCACGTCCCCGGCACCTACCGGGCCTTCCACCCCAGCGGTCACCCCGACCTCTCCACCCACCTGCGCTATGTGGAGCGCAGCGCCCGCAAACTCGCCCGCTCCACCTTCTACGCGATGTCCCGCTGGCAGGGCCGCATGGAGACCAAGCAGGGCTTCCTCGGCCGGATCGTCGACATCGGCGCCGAACTCTTCGCGATGAGCGCGGCCTGCGTGCGCGCCGAGCACCTGCGCGCCTCCGGCGAGCACGGCCGCGAGGCGTACCAGCTCGCCGACGCCTTCTGCGAGCAGTCCCGGCTGCGCGTCGAGGAGCTCTTCGGCCGGCTCTGGTCCAACACCGACGACCTCGACCGCAAGGTGGTCGCCGGAGTCCTGTCCGGGACGTACGCCTGGCTGGAGGAGGGCGTCCTCGACCCCTCCGGGGACGGCCCCTGGATCGCCGATGCAACACCCGGACCCTCCAATCGCAAAAACGTGCACCGCCCCCTCCGCTGACCTGCGATCATCGCCGCACGTCGGACAGACGTACGAGGATGAGTCACGCGTGCGGATCCGGCACGCGTACGAGCACAGCGCGAGGCGGACGAGAACGATGCCGACGGCCGAGCAGGACCGCACCAGCCGACGGCTGGCCTGGTGCGTGGCGCACCTGCTGCGCCACGCACCGGACCACGTCGTCATCGACACGACCCGCCGGCTCGACCGGCCCACCCTCAAATACCTCTGCCGCGACGAATGGCTGGCGGCCTCGACCGTCACCCTGCTGCTGCGCCACGGGACCGCGGCCGACCGCGGCTACATCGCCCGCAACCCCCGCGTCGTGGGCCGGCCGCTGCCCGGCCTGCCCGGACCCGCCCGCTACGCCCGCCGCCGCACCCCGCCCGAGCTCCTGCCCGTGCTCCGCGCCGAACTGGGCCGGGACCCCGGGGCGGAACCCCTCACCGCCGCCGAGCTGATCGCCCTGCTGCGCCGCCACGGCCGCCGCGGACCACGCGTCCCGCTGGACGTCCTGGCGCTTCCCCACACGGCGGATCCCGCGCTGCTGCTCGCCGAGCACGCCCGCCGGCCGCTGCCCGCAGGCTCCGTCGAGGCCCTGCTGCTCGTCACCGACCTGCCGCGGAAGACCGTCCAGGGGCTGCTCGCCGGCGACGCGGCGCCGACGGAGGGCGGTACCTGGCACCGGCCCGCCGTCCGCGCCGTACGGATGGGCCGGCTCACGCACGAGGAACTCGTCGCCCACGTCGCCCCCGCCCGCCACACCCTGCTCCTCGGCCACCTCCCCGGGCGCCGCTCCCTGCGCTGGACCCTGCCCGAACAGGCCGGCATGCAGACCGCCGTGATGCGGGCCCTGCGCCCGCTGGGGGACGATCCGAGGCTCTGGGCGGAACTCCTGCGGCACGCCCCCGGCCACCCCGGCCCGCTGCCCGCACTGGTGGCCGGCGTCGTCGGCGGGACCCTGCCCGGACCGGACGGCACGGGGGAGCCGGACCCCGAGCTCGCCCGGGCCGTCCGCCACTTCGCCCCGACCACCGCCGAGCCCTCCGGGGGCGTGGAGCGCGAACTGGCCCTCGCCAGCCTGGCCGTGCCCATGGAGAGGGCCGAGGAGGACATCCGCTGGGTGCGCGACTGCCTCGACCGCGGCCTGCTCACCGGCGTCGACGTGATCCGGCACAAGCTGCCGGCCTGCTGGGCCCTCGACGAGGACCACTGGCTCGGCGACGTGGACCACCCCGACCGGCACGACCACCCGGAGGCCGTCCTCGCCGCCCACGCCGAGGCGTACCGGCTGCTCACCGTCGCCCTCGGGGAGGACCCGGAGGCGTGGTGGCGCACCGCCCGCACGCTCCCCGACTTCGCCGGAACGCTCCCGCACCTCCTCCTGCGGGTCACGGAAGGGGGCTCCGTGTCGGGCCGCCCCTGAGTTGCGGCAACAATGGGGGCATGAGCGACCGTCCAGCCCCCCTCGCCGACCCGCACCTCCTCTTCGACGCCGCGGCCGGCCGCCGGGACATCGTGATCCTCGGGTCCACCGGCTCCATCGGCACCCAGGCCATCGACCTCGCGCTGCGCAACCCGGACCGGTTCCGGGTCACCGCCCTGTCCGCCGCCGGTGGCCGGGTGGCGCTGCTGGCCGAACAGGCCCGGCTGCTGCGCGTGCAGAAGGTGGCCGTCGCCCGCGAGGACGTCGTACCGGCCCTGAAGGAGGCGCTCGGCGCCCAGTACGGGCCGGGCGAGGCGCTGCCGGAGATCCTGGCCGGTCCGGACGCCGCGACCGAACTCGCCGGCTCCGAGTGCCACACCGTCCTCAACGGCATCACCGGCTCCATCGGCCTCGCGCCGACCCTCGCCGCCCTCCGGGCGGGCCGCACCCTGGCCCTGGCCAACAAGGAGTCGCTGATCGTCGGCGGCCCGCTGGTCAAGGCCCTCGCGAAGCCCGGCCAGATCATCCCCGTGGACTCCGAGCACGCCGCGCTCTTCCAGGCGCTGGCCGCCGGCACCCGCGCCGACGTCCGCAAGCTCGTGGTGACCGCCTCCGGCGGCCCCTTCCGCGGCCGCACCCGCGCCGAGCTGGGACGCGTCACCGTCGAGGACGCGCTCGCCCACCCGACCTGGGCCATGGGCCCGGTGATCACCGTCAACTCGGCGACCCTGGTCAACAAGGGTCTGGAGGTCATCGAGGCCCACCTCCTCTACGACATCCCGTTCGAGCAGATCGAGGTCGTGGTCCACCCGCAGTCGTACGTGCACTCGATGGTGGAGTTCACCGACGGCTCCACCCTCGCGCAGGCCACCCCGCCGGACATGCGCGGGCCCATCGCCATCGGCCTCGGCTGGCCCCAGCGGATCCCGGACGCGGCCCCCGCCTTCGACTGGACCAAGGCCTCCACCTGGGAGTTCTTCCCGCTGGACACCGAGGCCTTCCCCGCCGTCGGCATCGCCCGGCACGTGGGCGGCCTCGGTGGCACCGCCCCGGCCGTGTTCAACGCGGCGAACGAGGAGTGCGTCGAGGCGTTCCTGGCCGGTCGGCTGCCGTTCACAGCAATCATGGATACGGTCTCTGCCGTGGTCGATGAGCACGGGACGCCGGAGTCGGGAACCTCCCTGACCGTCCAGGACGTCCTTGAAGCAGAGGCCTGGGCCAGGGCCCGGGCGCGGGAGATGGCGGCTCGGGCCGCCGCGGAGGCGCGCGCATGACACTTCTGATGACGGTGCTCGGAATCGTGATCTTCGCGGTCGGTCTGCTGGTCTCCATCGCGTGGCACGAGCTGGGACACCTCTCCACGGCCAAGCTGTTCGGCATTCGCGTGCCGCAGTACATGGTGGGCTTCGGCCCGACCCTCTGGTCGCGGAGGAAGGGCGAGACCGAGTACGGGATCAAGGCCATCCCCATGGGCGGCTACATCCGCATGATCGGGATGTTCCCGCCCGGCGAGGACGGCAAGGTCACCGCCCGGTCCACCTCGCCGTTCCGGTCGATGATCGAGGACGCGCGCTCGGCGGCGTACGAGGAGCTCCAGCCCGGCGACGAGAGCCGGCTCTTCTACACGCGCAAGCCGTGGAAGCGCGTGATCGTGATGTTCGCCGGCCCGTTCATGAACCTGGTCCTGGCCGTGGCGATCTTCCTCACCACCCTGATGACCTTCGGGCTGAACACCCAGACCACCTCGGTCGCCACCGTCTCGGACTGCGTCATCCAGCAGAGCGAGAAGCGCGACACGTGCCAGGCCGGCGACCCGGCCGCGCCCGCCAAGGCCGCCGGCCTCCAGGCGGGCGACAAGATCGTCGCCTTCAACGGCCGCCCCGTCGACGACTGGTCCGCGCTCCAGAAGGACATCCGGGCCACCGTCGGGCCCGCCACGATCACCGTGGTCCGGGCCGGCGAGCGCCTCGACCTCAAGGCGAACCTGATCGAGAACAAGGTTGCCAAGACCGACGGCAGCGGCAGGTACGTCAAGGACGAGTACGTCACCGCGGGCTTCCTCGGCTTCGCGCCCGCCTCCGGCTACGTACCGCAGTCCTTCGGCCAGTCCGCCGAGCGCATGGGCGAGATGATGGAGGCCGGCGTGCAGTCGCTGGTCGCCCTGCCGTCGAAGGTCCCGGACCTGTGGAGCGCGGCCTTCAACGGGGCCGAGCGCAAGCAGGACAGCCCGATGGGAGTCGTCGGCGCGGCACGCGTCAGCGGTGAGATCTTCACCCTGGACATCCCCGCCCAGCACCAGCTGGTGTTCTTCCTCAACCTGCTGGCCGGCTTCAACCTCTCCCTGTTCCTCTTCAACATGCTGCCGCTGCTCCCGCTCGACGGCGGGCACATCGCCGGCGCCCTGTGGGAGTCGCTGCGGCGGGGCGTGGCACGGATCTTCCGCCGCCCCGACCCCGGCCCGTTCGACGTGGCCAAGCTGATGCCCGTCGCCTACGTGGTCGCGGGCCTGTTCATCTGCTTCACCCTGCTGGTGATGGTGGCCGACGTGGTGAACCCGATCAAGATCACCTAGTGCGCGGGGGCCGTACCCCAGTCGTACCGGAGCCGGGCACGGATCGTGCCCGGCTCCCTACGTTCGGGTGGCGCACCCCCTCGGATGCACGGCCCGCCCCTGGGTTGGCGTAATCTCGAAGCCTGGAGCCCGCCGATCTCGGGACCTTGATCCACACCTTGGGGTTGCACAGCAGATGACTGCCATCTCTCTCGGAATGCCGGCCGTGCCGACGAAGCTTGCCGACCGCAGGGTCAGCCGCAAGATCCAGGTCGGCAAGGTGGCCGTCGGCGGCGACTCACAGATCTCCGTGCAGTCGATGACCACCACCAGGACCTCCGACATCGGGGCGACGCTCCAGCAGATCGCCGAGCTGACCGCCTCCGGCTGCGACATCGTCCGCGTGGCGTGCCCGACGCAGGACGACGCCGACGCCCTCGCCGTGATCGCCAAGAAGTCGCAGATCCCGGTCATCGCCGACATCCACTTCCAGCCGAAGTACGTGTTCGCCGCGATCGACGCCGGCTGCGCCGCGGTCCGCGTGAACCCGGGCAACATCAAGCAGTTCGACGACAAGGTCAAGGAGATCGCGAAGGCCGCGAACGAGACGCGCACGCCGATCCGCATCGGTGTGAACGCCGGCTCCCTCGACGCCCGGCTGCTGAAGAAGTACGGCAAGGCCACCCCCGAGGCGCTGGTCGAGTCCGCGCTGTGGGAGGCCTCCCTCTTCGAGGAGCACGGCTTCGGCGACATCAAGATCTCGGTCAAGCACAACGACCCGGTCGTCATGGTCAACGCCTACCGCCAGCTCGCCGCCGCCTGCGACTACCCGCTGCACCTGGGCGTCACCGAGGCCGGCCCCGCCTTCCAGGGCACCATCAAGTCCGCCGTCGCCTTCGGCGCCCTGCTCTCCGAGGGCATCGGCGACACCATCCGCGTCTCCCTCTCCGCCCCGCCGGCGGAGGAGGTCAAGGTCGGCATCCAGATCCTGGAGTCGCTGAACCTCAAGCCGCGCCGCCTGGAGATCGTCTCCTGCCCGTCCTGCGGCCGGGCCCAGGTCGACGTCTACAAGCTGGCCGAGGAGGTCACGGCCGGCCTGGAGGGCATGGAGGTCCCGCTGCGCGTCGCCGTCATGGGCTGCGTCGTCAACGGCCCCGGCGAGGCCCGCGAGGCCGACCTCGGCGTCGCCTCCGGCAACGGCAAGGGCCAGATCTTCGTGAAGGGCGAGGTCATCAAGACCGTCCCCGAGTCGAAGATCGTCGAGACCCTCATCGAAGAGGCGATGAAGATCGCGGCCCAGATGGAGGCCGACGGCATCACCAGCGGCGAGCCGACCGTCGCCATCGGAGTCTGAGCTCCTTTCGGGCTCGCCTCGCCTCCGGGACGCCTGTCGCCGGCTCGGGCCGGCGTACGTGCTCGGCCCCGTTCCCGCAGTTCGGGAGCGGGGCCGGGGCCTTTTCGTGACCTGCGAACGCGGCATCGCGGGGCCCCGCCGGGTACAGTGCGGAGATCAGCAGACTTGCACGGTGAGGCCCCAGTGTTGACGCAGACCACCACCCGGGTCCTTGAGCCCAGTGATCTCGACGCCGCGCTCGACATCCTCGGACGCGAGCCGGTCGAGAACGCCTTCGTCACCTCCCGGGTCCAGGTCGCCGGACTCGACCCGTGGCGCCTGGGCGGCGAGATGTGGGGCTGGTACGCCGACGGCGAACTCCGCTCCCTCTGCTACGCCGGAGCCAACCTCGTCCCCGTCTGCGCCGGGCCCGACGCCGTGCGCGCCTTCGCCGACCGGGCCCGCCGCACCGGCCGCCGCTGCTCCTCCATCGTCGGCCCGGCCGAGCCCACCCGGCTCCTGTGGCAGCTGCTGGAACCCAGCTGGGGCCCGGCCCGCGAGGTCCGCGCCCACCAGCCCCTCATGGTCATCGACCGCCCGTCGACCACGGTCGAGGCGGACCCGCAGGTCCGCCGGATCCGCAAGAACGAGATGGACCTGATCATGCCTGCCTGCGTGGCCATGTTCACCGAGGAGGTCGGCGTCTCGCCGATGGCCGGTGACGGCGGCCTGCTGTACCAGGCCCGCGTCGCCGAACTCGTCGCCGGCGGACGCTCCTTCGCCCGCGTCGAGAACGGCAAGATCGTCTTCAAGGCGGAGATCGGCGCCGCCACCCCCCGCGCCTGCCAGATCCAGGGCGTCTGGGTGGCCCCCGAGTTCCGCGGCCGCGGGCACTCCGAGACCGGGATGGCCGCCGTCGTCGAGTACGCGCTGCGCGACGTGGCGCCCGTGGTCAGCCTCTACGTGAACGACTTCAACACCGCCGCGCGGGCCGCCTACCGGCGCGTGGGCTTCCGTGAGGTCGGCGCGTTCATGAGCGTGCTGTTCTGAACCGCCAGGAGACTCGGGCTGCGGCATTCCGGCGCACCCTTACCGCGAAGTAGGGTCAGCGCATGCTGCCTTCCGGAGTCCGTATCGGCCCCCTCGACCTCGCCGACCGCGTGGACGAGGCCCTGCGCGTGCAGGCCGTCGCCTTCGGCCTCAGCGAGGAGGAGGTCGGCATCCGGCGCTACATCGTCCAGCGCCACATGACCTGCAAGGGCGCCCGCGCCCTCGGGGCCTTCGCCGAGGACGGAGCGCTCACCGGATTCGTGTACGGGATGCCGAACGACCGCACCCACTGGTGGTCCACCATCGTCGAGCCCTACCTGCGGGCCGGCGGGCACGAGGACTGGCTCGACGGTTCCTTCGTCATCACCGAACTGCACGTCCACCCCGGCTTCCAGGGCCACGGCGTCGGCCGCGCCCTGATCACCACCCTGACCGACGCGGCGTCCGAGCCCCGCTCGATCCTCTCCGCCATCGACACCGAGAGCCCCGCCCGCGGCCTCTACCGGGCCCTCGGCTACGTCGACCTCGCCCGCCAGGTGCACTTCCCGAGCGCGAGCCTCCCGTACGCCGTCATGGGCGCCCCGCTGCCGCTGACCAGGCCCTGAAACCGGTTACCGGGGGCCCGCGGTGCCCCGGTAGCCTCCCGGCATGTCCACACATCACGTACAGCGCATGTCCCGCCTCATGGCCAAGACCCTCCGCGAGGACCCGGCCGACGCCGAAACCCTCAGCCACCGGCTCCTGGTCCGGGCCGGATACGTCCGGCGCAGCTCGGCCGGGGTGTGGACATGGCTGCCGCTCGGCAAGCGGGTCCTGGACAACGTCAGCCGTGTCGTCCGCGAGGAGATGGACGCCATCGGCGCCCAGGAGGTGCTGCTGCCGGCCCTGCTGCCGAAGGAGCCGTACGAGGTCAGCGGACGCTGGTCGGAATACGGCGACCTGCTCTTCCGGCTCAGGGACCGCAAGGGCGCGGACTACCTGCTCGGCCCCACCCACGAGGAGATCTTCACCCTGGTGGTGAAGGACCAGTGCACCTCGTACAAGGACCTGCCGGTCATGCTGTACCAGATCCAGACGAAGTACCGCGACGAGGCCCGGCCCCGGTCCGGCGTGCTGCGCGGCCGCGAGTTCCAGATGAAGGACTCCTACTCCTTCGACGTGTCCGACGAGGGGCTGGAGGAGTCCTACCGGCTCCACCGCGCGGCCTACGTCCGCATCTTCCAGCGGCTGGGCCTGGACCACCGGATCGTCTCCGCGGTGTCGGGGGCGATGGGCGGGTCGGCATCCGAGGAGTTCCTGGCCCCGGCCGAGGCGGGCGAGGACACCTTCGTGGACTGCCCCTCCTGCGACTACGCCGCCAACACGGAGGCCGTGACCTTCGCGCTGACCCCCGTCTCCGCGGAGCACCCGCCGCTGGAGGAGGTCGACACCCCCGACACCCCGACGATCGAGACCCTGGCGGCACACCTGGGGGTCCCCGCCTCGGCGACCCTCAAGAACCTCCTGGTGAAGGTCGACGGCGAGATCGTCGCCGTGGGCGTGCCCGGGGACCGGGAGGTGGACCTCGGCAAGCTGGGCGAGCACCTGGCCCCCGCGGTCGTCGAGCTCGTCACGGCCGAGGACTTCACGGACCGGCCCGACCTCGTGCGCGGCTACGTGGGCCCGCAGGGCCTGGAGAAGGTCCGCTACCTGGCCGACCCGCGGGTCGCGCCGGGCACCGCCTGGGTGACCGGGGCCAACAAGGCCGACACGCACGCCCGCAACGTGGTCTGCGGCCGCGACTTCGAGGTGGACCAGTACCTGGACGTGGTGGTCGTGGAGCCGGGCGACCCCTGCCCCACCTGCGGCGCGGGCCTGCGGCTCGACCGGGCCATCGAGATCGGCCACATCTTCCAGCTCGGCCGCAAGTACGCGGACGCCTTCGGGCTCGACGTGCTGGGCCGCGAGGGCAAGCCGGTCCGGGTCACGATGGGCTCCTACGGCATCGGCGTCTCCCGCGCGGTGGCGGCCCTGGCCGAGCAGACCGCCGACGAGCGCGGGCTGTGCTGGCCGGCGGCGGTGGCCCCGGCCGACGTCCACGTGGTGGCTGCGGGCAAGGCGGTGCCGCTGGCCCTGGCGGAGGAGGCGGCCGCCGCCCTGGCGGGCTCCGGCCTCCGGGTCCTGCTGGACGACCGCCCGGGCCTCTCCCCGGGCGTGAAGCTCACGGACGCGGAGCTGATCGGCGTGCCGTGGATCCTGGTGGCGGGCCGCCGCTCGGCCGACGGGGTGGTCGAACTCCAGAACCGCGCCACGGGCACCCGCGAGGAACTCCCCCTGGCCGACGCCCTCGCCCGCCTCGGCGAAGCCGCTCACGCCGCCTGAGACCCGCCGCTCGGCCCCGCCGGCGTTCGAGACGCGGGGTCCGGGGGCGGGGAGCAGGCCCCGCGCGGCGGCATGCCGTCCGGACCGGGCCCGGGAGTTCGCCGCTCGGCCCCGTCGGCGTTCGAGACGCGGAGCCCGGGGCGGGGAACTCGTCCGGACCGGGTCCGGGAGCGGTGATGTCGGCCCCCGGCCGGCCCGGGGCCTTCGGAAGCCGGGCCGGCCGGTGCCGGGTCCTCGACGGCTACGGCGGGGACGCGTCCGGGAGCGGCGTCGGCTCCGCGGCCCCGAGGGCCGGCTGCGCCGCCGCCCGGCCGAGAGCCGCCGCCTCCTCCGCCCTCGCGGCGTCGACCGCGGCCGGCTCCGCCGCGGTGTCGGCACCGGCCGGCCCGGGGCCTTCGGAAGCCGGGCCGGCCGGGGCCGGGTCCTCCCGCGTGGCCGCCGCCGGAGGCGGTGGCGCGGCGCGCTCCAGGAAGGGCAGCAGTTCCACCGGGAACGGCAGCACCAGCGTGGAGTTCTTCTCGGCGGCGACCGCCACGACCGTGTGCAGCAGGCGCAGTTGGAGCGCCGCCGGCTGCTCCGACATGACCTCCGCCGCCTCGGCGAGCTTGTGCGAGGCCTGCAGCTCCGCGTCCGCGTTGATCACCCGGGCCCGGCGCTCACGGTCGGCCTCCGCCTGCCGGGCCATCGACCGCTTCATCGTCTCCGGCAGGGACACGTCCTTGATCTCGACCCGGTCGATCTGCACCCCCCAGCCCACCGCCGGGCTGTCGATCATCAGCTCCAGGCCCTGGTTGAGCATCTCCCGGTTGGACAGCAGGTCGTCCAGGTCGGACTTGCCGATGATGGACCTCAGCGAGGTCTGCGCCATCTGCGAGACGGCGAAGCGGTAGTCCTCCACCGCCACGACCGCGCTCGCCGGTCGACGACCTTGAAGTAGACGACCGCGTCCACCCGCACCGTGACGTTGTCCCGGGTGATGCCCTCCTGCGCGGGCACCGGCAGCGTCACGATCTGCATGTTCACCTTGCGGAGCCGGTCGATCACCGGAACGATCAACGTGAACCCGGGAGACCGTACCTCCTCCCGCAGTCGGCCGAAGCGGAAGACCAGGCCGCGCTCGTACTGCTTGACCACCCGGGCCGCGGCGCCCAGGCAGACCAGGGCGCCCACACCCGCGGCGACCACTGCCGTCAGCAGTTCCTCGACCATGGCGGCCCCCTGCCGGACATACCTTCCTACCTACGGTATGCCCCACTTCGTGCCCGGTCGATCAGGGCGGACCGGGCAGGAGCGCGGCGCCGCGCGCCGCAGGCCCCGCCCGAGCGGCCCGACACCCCTGCGGCCAGGCCGCGAAACGCCTGCGGCCAGGCCGCGACACCCCTACAGCCAGGCCGCGAACTCCAGCAGCAGCTCCGCGTCCCGGCGCCGTCCCGCGGCCAGGGCCCGGTTGCCCGACTCCACCGCCCGGAAGAGCGTCCAGCCCCGCAGCCGGTCCCGGTCCACGTCCAGCGCGTCCGCCAGCTTGTTCACCCGTCGCCGGGCGCCCGCCGCGCCCGCCGAGGAGGCCACCTGGTCCTCCAGCCGGTCCCGCACCAGCCGCGCCAGGTCGTACGCCCGCTCGCCGACCAGCGGATCGGGGCCCACCGTGAGCCACGGCGCCCGCTCGCCCGCCAGGACCTTGCCCTGCCGGAAGTTCCCGTGCAGCAGCAGTTCCTCCGGCGGGGCCGTCACCAGCTCCGCCCGCAGCGCCAGAGCGGTCTCGGCCAGCGCCCGGACCTCCGCCGGGGCCGCCCGCAGCGCCTCCGACTGGCACCCGGTCCGCTCGGCCACCGTCTCCCAGCCGTGCCCGGCCGGCGGGGCCACCCACAGCCGGCGCAGCGTGCCGCTCGCCTCCAGCAGCGCCTTCGCCTCCGGCAGGGACCGCAGTGACACCTCCGGGTGCAGCCGCTCCAGCAGCAGCGCCCCGTCCTCCTCGTGGTGCCGCGTGTCGAGGACCCGTACGGCGCCGAAACCGCCCCAGTGCGCCAGCGCGGCCAGTTCCCGGTCGGGCCGGGCGTGCGGGGGCGCCAGTTTCAGAGCGGCCGGGGTCCCGTCCGCGTAGGTGACGAGGACGATGAGACTGCTGCGGCCACCCGGGGCCTGCACCCGCCCGGCCCGTACGCCCCGCCGGGAGAGCGCGGCCTCGGTGAGCCCGGGCAACTGCCCCAGCCAGTCCGCGTCCTGCGCCGTCTCCGGCATCTCGCCGAGCGCCCGTACAAGCCGCTCCGGCGGTTCGAAAGCCATGCGTGCGTGGTCCCTTTCAGCTGGTGGGGGCTCGCTGTGCGCGTTCGGTGAGCCCAGGGAAGGCTACGCCGACACCGCGCCAGCGTGCCGCGCGCACGGCCGCGGCGCTCAGCTCGTCGGCGGCCTCGCGGCGCAGCGGGCCCTCCGCCGCCCGCACCAGATCGGAGTACGCGCCGGCCACCCGGTCCTCGATCACCGCGGCCAGCCGCTCGGCGTCGGCCGGGGTGCGCACCTCGAACGGCAGGGCGTAGGCGGCCTCCGAGGGCCGGGGGGCGCCGCCCAGCTCCCGCACGGTCCGGGCCAGCGCGTCCCGCCGCGCGAGGTGGCCGCCGTACGCCTCCCGGGCCTCCGTGGCGCGGGCGCCGGCGGTCCGCGCGCCGATCACCCCGTACCCGTACGCGGCCGCGTGCTCGGCGGCGAGGGCCGCCTGGGCGGCCTCCAGGGCCCGGCCGACGGGGGAGGGTTCGGGATTCACGGCGTGGCTCCGGGGGTCGAGGTCAGCAGGTACACGTGCACGGCGCCGCAGGCGGCCACCGACGCCAGCATCCGGGCCAGCTCCGCCGGCGCCCCGGCCAGGTCGATGGTCCGGGCCTCCGACAGGCTCCGCTCGGCGTCGGCGAGGGCGGTCAGGGCCTCCTCGGGCTTCGCGGGCACCGGCTCCCCGCTCGCCGCGGGCGCGGCGGCCCCCGTACCGCCGGTCGGGGACGCCGAGGGGGACGGCACGCCAGGAGCGGCGGGGGACAGCGCGGACACGTGCGCGGCGACGGCGGCGCGCAGCGGGGCGAGCCGTCCGGCCAGGGCCGGATGGGCGGCGGTGGTGGTGTCGTAACGTTCCAGCAGCCGGGCGCTGTCACGGACGGCCGCTTCCCGCATCCGCCGTTCGAGTGAAATCACCGGATCGGCCGCCTTCGGGCGGCCGTCGGTGCACCCGGTCAGCAGCGCGGCACCGGCCGCGCCGGCGGCACCGGCGAGCAGGCTCCTGCGTGAAGGTCCGGGAGGTCTGGGAGGTCTCGAAGGCAGGGTCCAGGGCACGGCGACGACCTCCGGGGCGATGGCGGGGCTGGTGAGCGGGGCAGGGCCTGATCACGGTACCCGGGGCCCTCCTCGCAGGGCGGACGGCAACACCCTCCGACACCGGATACCCTTTGACCTGACACGACGGAAACCACAACAGCACACGCGGCCGAGGAGTCACCCGGATGAGCACCACCCAGAGCGACAGGCTGCGCGGACTGCTGGAGCCGCTCGTCGCCGCCAAGGGCCTGGACCTCGAAGAGATCGAGCTGTCGCGGGCGGGCAAGCGCCGGATGCTGCGGATCATCGTGGACTCCGACGAGGGCGTGGAACTGGACGCGTGTGCCGAGCTGAGCCGTGAGGTCTCCGACAAGCTCGACGAATCCGACGTGATGGGCGAGGACGAGTACGTCCTCGAGGTGAGTTCGCCGGGCGCCGACCGCCCGCTGACCGAGCACCGCCACTACGTGCGGGCCATCGGCCGTCTCGTGAAGTTCCAGCTGTCCGCCGGGGACGGGAAGGGCGCCGGGGAACTGGTCGCCCGCATCCTCGACGTCGACGACGAGGGCATGGACCTCGAAGTACCGGGCGTGAAGGGCCGCAAGGCGACCGCCCGCCGCATTGCTTTCACCGACATCGCCAAGGCGCGTGTCGAGATCGAGTTCAACCGCAAGGACAAGAAGGAAGAGGAGGCGTAGCCGTGGACATCGACATGAGTGCCCTGCGGGGTCTGGTCCGGGAGAAGGAGATCTCCTTCGACCTGCTCGTCGAGGCGATCGAGTCGGCCCTCCTCATCGCGTACCACCGGACCGAGGGGAGCTTCCGCCGCGCCCGCGTCGTGCTGGACCGCACCAACGGTCACGTGGTCGTGTGGGCGACGGAAGACCCGAGGGATCTCGAAGAGGGCCAGGAGCCCAAGGAGTTCGACGACACGCCGTCGGACTTCGGCCGGATCGCCGCGACGACCGCCAAGCAGGTGATCCTCCAGCGTCTGCGCGACGCCGAGGACGACCTGACCTTCGGCGAGTTCGCCGGCCGTGAGGGCGACGTCATCACCGGCGTCGTGCAGCAGGGCAAGGACCCCAAGAACGTCCTCGTCGACATCGGCAAGCTGGAGGCCATCCTGCCGGTGCAGGAACAGGTGCCCGGCGAGGAGTACCCGCACGGGCTGCGCCTGAAGGCGTACGTCGTGCGCGTGGCGAAGGGTGTCCGCGGCCCGTCCGTGACCCTGTCGCGCACCCACCCGAACCTGGTGAAGAAGCTGTTCTCGCTGGAGGTCCCGGAGATCGCCGACGGCAGCGTCGAGATCTCGGCCATCGCCCGTGAGGCCGGTCACCGCACCAAGATCGCCGTCCGGTCCACCCGGTCGGGCCTGAACCCCAAGGGCGCCTGCATCGGCCCGATGGGCAGCCGTGTGCGCAACGTGATGGCCGAACTGCACGGCGAGAAGATCGACATCGTCGACTGGTCGGACGACCCGGCGGAGATGGTCGCGAACGCGCTGTCACCCGCCCGGGTGAGCAAGGTCGAGGTCGTCGACTGGGACTCCCGCTCCGCCCGGGTGACCGTGCCCGACTACCAGCTGTCCCTGGCCATCGGCAAGGAGGGCCAGAACGCCCGCCTCGCCGCGCGGCTCACCGGCTGGCGCATCGACATCCGTCCCGACACGGAGACGTCCCCGGACGCCGACCGGGACCGGGGCGGGGAATAAACCGGTACCGGCCGGGGCTGCCCCGACGGTAGACAGGTTCCACACGGCCGCTGTCCAGGCGGCGGATCAAGACAACACGACAGCCGTTCGATTTTTCCCCCGGCACTCGTCGGGGGAGAGGTCGGTGCGGGGAGGTAGACTTAGGCGTGTCTGGCCGGACGCAAGCCCGCGCATGCCCCGAACGCACCTGTGTGGGGTGTCGGGAGCGAGCGGCCAAGAGCGATCTGCTGCGGATCGTGGCGATCGAGGACGAATGCGTCCCCGATCCTCGCGGTACGCTGCCCGGCCGGGGTGCGTACCTGCACCCCGCCGTGGTCTGCCTCGACCAGGCGGTCCGCCGCCGGGCGTTCCCCCGGGCCCTTCGGTCCGCCGGAGCGCTCGACACGGCGAACCTGCGCAATGCCGTGGCCGGGAAAGCCGGGACCACAGCGTAAAGAAGTAGTACGGCACGGATACCCCGTGCGGTCAGGTACCTCGCGAGTTGGAAGTAGGTCGAGATTGCGATGAGCACTCGATGAGTACGCGATGAGTACGCCCATGAAGTAGCGACGGTCCGGCGTAACCCGGACCTAAAAGGAGCGAAGTGGCTAAGGTCCGGGTATACGAACTCGCCAAGGAGTTCGGGGTGGAGAGCAAGGTCGTCATGGCCAAGCTCCAAGAACTCGGTGAATTCGTCCGTTCGGCGTCCTCGACGATCGAGGCGCCGGTTGTACGCAAGTTGACTGACGCACTGCAGGGGCCCGGCGGCAACGCCGGCAAGTCCGCTGCAAAGCCCGGCGCGCCCCGCAAGGCCGCGCCCGCCAAGCCCGCAGCGCCGTCCCCGGCCGCCGCGGCACGTCCTGCTGCCCCGAAGCCCGGCGCACCGGCCCCCAAGCCGGCCGCCGCCGAGGCCCCGGCCGCAGCCCCCGTGACGCCGGCCTCCCCCGGCCCGCGTCCCGGCCCGAAGGCTCCGGCCGCCCCGAAGCCCGCTCCGGCGGCGCCCGTGGCGACCGAGTTCTCCGCGCCTCCGGCGGCCCCGGCCGCCCCGGCGCGTCCCGCCGCGTCCCCCGGTCCCCGTCCGGCGCAGCAGCGTCCGGCCGCCCCGGGTCAGGGCGGTGCCCGTCCCGGCGCCCCGCGTCCGGCCGGTGCCACCCCCGGCGCCCAGGCCCCGCGTCCCGGCGGTGCCCAGGCCCCGCGCCCGCAGGGCGCACGTCCGGCCGGTCCCCGTCCGGGCAACAACCCGTTCACCTCCGGCGGCTCCACCGGCATGGCGCGCCCGCAGGCGCCCCGTCCGGCCGGCGCCCCGCGCCCCGGTGCCCCCGGCGCCGGCGGCCAGGGTGCTCCCCGTCCGCAGGGCGGTCCCGGCGGCGCTCCGCGCCCGCAGGGTCCCGGCGGCGCCCGTCCGACCCCGGGCGGCATGCCCCGTCCGCAGGGCGGCGCTCCGCGTCCGGCCCCGGGCGGCAACCGTCCGAACCCGGGCATGATGCCGCAGCGTCCCGCTGCCGGCGGTCCCGGTCCCCGTCCCGGCGGCGGCCCCGGCGGCCGTGGTCCCGGTGCGGGCGGTCCCCGTCCCGGTGGTGCCGGTCGTCCCGGCGGCGGCTTCGCCGGCCGTCCGGCCGGTCCCGGCTCGCGTCCCGCGGGCGGCGGCTTCGGCGGTCCCCGTCCGGGTGGCGGCGGCTTCGGCGGCGGCCCGGCCGGCGCCGGTGGCGGCGGTCGTCCCGGCTTCGGCGGTCGTCCCGGCGGCCCCGGTGCCCGTGGCGGTACGCAGGGTGCCTTCGGCCGTCCCGGCGGTCCGGCCCGTCGTGGCCGCAAGTCGAAGCGTCAGAGGCGCCAGGAGTACGAGGCCATGCAGGCCCCGTCCGTGGGCGGCGTGATGCTGCCCCGCGGCAACGGCGAGACCGTTCGCCTGTCGCGCGGTGCGTCCCTCACCGACTTCGCGGAGAAGATCAACGCCAACCCGGCGTCGCTGGTCGCGGTCATGATGAACCTCGGCGAGATGGTCACTGCCACGCAGTCCGTCTCCGACGAGACCCTCCAGCTCCTCGCGGGCGAGATGAACTACGAGGTTCAGATCGTCAGCCCGGAGGAGGAGGACCGCGAGCTCCTCGAGACCTTCGACATCGAGTTCGGCGAGGACGAGGGCGGCGAGGAGTACCTGCTGCCGCGTCCGCCGGTCGTGACCGTCATGGGTCACGTCGACCACGGTAAGACCCGACTGCTCGACGCCATCCGCAAGACGAACGTCGTCGCGGGCGAGGCCGGCGGCATCACGCAGCACATCGGTGCGTACCAGGTCTCCACCGAGGTCAACGACGAAGCGCGTCGCATCACCTTCATCGACACCCCCGGTCACGAGGCGTTCACTGCCATGCGTGCCCGCGGTGCGAAGTCGACCGACATCGCGATCCTCGTGGTCGCGGCCAACGACGGCGTCATGCCGCAGACGATCGAGGCGCTCAACCACGCCAAGGCCGCCGGCGTCCCGATCGTCGTCGCGGTCAACAAGATCGATGTCGAGGGTGCCGACCCGACCAAGGTCCGCGGTCAGCTCACCGAGTTCGGTCTGGTCGCCGAGGAGTACGGCGGCGACACGATGTTCGTCGACATCTCCGCCAAGCAGGGTCTGCACATCGACTCCCTGCTGGAGGCCGTCGTCCTCACCGCCGACGCCTCGCTCGACCTGCGCGCCAACCCGGAGCAGGACGCTCAGGGCATTGCGATCGAGTCCCACCTCGACCGCGGCCGCGGTGCCGTCGCCACCGTCCTCGTCCAGCGCGGTACCCTCCGCGTCGGCGACACGATGGTCGTGGGCGACGCCTACGGCCGTGTGCGCGCCATGCTCGACGACAAGGGCAACAACGTCGAGGAAGCGGGTCCCTCGACCCCCGTCCTGGTCCTGGGTCTCACCAACGTCCCCGGCGCCGGCGACAACTTCCTCGTCGTCGACGAGGACCGCACGGCCCGCCAGATCGCCGAGAAGCGTGCTGCGCGCGAGCGCAACGCCAACTTCGCCAAGCGCGTCCGTCGTGTGTCCCTGGAGGACCTCGACTCCGTGCTCAAGGCCGGTCTGGTCCAGGAACTCAACCTCATCATCAAGGGCGACGCGTCCGGTGCGGTCGAGGCTCTCGAGTCCTCGCTGCTCCAGCTCGACGTCGGTGAAGAGGTCGACATCCGGGTCCTGCACCGCGGTGTGGGTGCGGTCACCGAGTCCGACATCGCCCTGGCGATGGGCTCCGACGCCATCGTCATCGGCTACAACGTCCGTGCTGCCGGCCGCGCCGCGCAGATGGCGGACCGCGAGGGCGTCGACGTCCGCTACTACTCGGTGATCTACCAGGCCATCGAGGAGATCGAGGCGGCCCTGAAGGGTCTCCTCAAGCCGGAGTACGAAGAGGTCGAGCTCGGTACGGCGGAGGTCCGCGAGATCTTCCGTTCGTCCAAGCTGGGCAACATCGCCGGTGTCCTCATCCGGTCCGGCGAGGTCAAGCGCAACACCAAGGCGCGCCTGCTGCGCGATGGCAAGGTCATCGCGGAGAACCTCACCATCTCCGGTCTGCGCCGCTTCAAGGACGACGTCACCGAGATCCGCGAGGGCTTCGAGGGTGGTATCAACCTCGGTTCCTTCAACGACATCAAGATCGACGACGTCATCGCGACGTACGAGATGCGCGAGAAGCCCCGCGCGTAAGCGCGAGGCGGTTCGCACCGTGTCGTAACGCGTCACACCGGGGCCGGTCGGCGGAATATCCGTCGATCGGCCCCGGCCGTTGCGTGTACGGTTCTGGTGACCCGGCCGCGCGAGCGCCGGGTGATCCTGGCGGGCGACGGCCCGGCAGGCCACCGAACCCGCACCGGCGGGATATCCGGAACTGCATGTACGTGGGGACTCTGTCCTTCGACCTGCTCCTCGGCGACGTCCACTCGCTGAAGGAGAAACGCTCCGTCGTCCGGCCCATCGTCGCCGAGCTCCAGCGAAAGTTCTCCGTGAGCGCGGCTGAGGTGGGCGACCAGGATCTGCACCGCAGGGCCCGCATAGGGGTCGCGCTGGTGAGTGGGGACGCGGGGTTCCTCTCGGACGTACTCGACCGCTGTGAGCGGCTGGTCGCGGCACGTCCGGAAGTGGAGCTGCTGTCCGTACGACGGCGCTTCCACGGTGATGAAGACTGATTGCTTGTCTGCAAGAAAAGAAGGAGACGGACCAGTGGCCGACAATGCGCGGGCGAAGAAGCTGGCGGACCTCATCCGGGAGGTGGTGGCGGAGAAGCTGCAGCGCGGTGTCAAGGACCCCCGCCTCGGTACGCACGTGACCATCACGGACACCCGGGTCACCGGCGACCTGCGGGAGGCCACGGTCTTCTACACGGTCTACGGCGACGACGAGGACCGGGCCAGCGCGGCGGCGGGCCTGGAGAGCGCCAAGGGCGTCCTGCGTTCCGCGGTCGGCCGGGCGGCGGGCACCAAGTTCACGCCCACCCTGACCTTCGTCGCCGACGCCCTCCCGGAGAACGCCCGCACCATCGAGGACCTCCTCGACAAGGCGCGCGCCTCCGACGCCCAGGTGCGCGAGGTGTCCTCCGGTGCCCAGTACGCCGGCGACGCCGACCCGTACAAGAAGCCGGGCGACGACGACGAGGACGCAGCCGCGGAATGAGCACCGACGCAGGGAAGACGCCCGGGGGCACCTCCCGGGCGGAGCCTGGGGGCGGACTTGTCATCGTCGACAAGCCGTCCGGCTTCACTTCGCACGACGTGGTCGCCAAGATGCGCGGGATCGCCAGGACCCGCCGCGTCGGCCACGCCGGCACGCTCGACCCGATGGCGACGGGCGTGCTGGTCCTCGGAGTGGAGAAGGCCACCAAGCTCCTCGGCCACCTCGCGCTCACCGAGAAGGAGTACCTCGGCACGATCCGTCTGGGCCAGAACACCCTGACGGACGACGCCGAGGGCGAGATCACCACCTCCGCGGACGCCACCGGGGTCACCCGGGAAGCCGTGGACGCGGGCGTCGCCAAGCTGTCGGGCGACATCATGCAGGTCCCGTCCAAGGTCAGCGCCATCAAGATCAAGGGCGTGCGCTCCTACAAGCGCGCCCGTGACGGCGAGGACTTCGAGATCCCGGCCCGGCCGGTCACCATCTCGTCCTTCCAGGTGTACGACATGCGGGAAGCGGAGGCCGAGGACGGCACCAAGGTCGTCGACCTCGTCGTCTCCGTCGTCTGCTCCAGCGGTACGTACATCCGAGCCCTCGCCCGCGACCTCGGCGCCGACCTCGGCGTCGGCGGACACCTGACCGCGCTGCGCCGCACGCGGGTGGGCCCGTACAAGCTCGACCGGGCGCGGACCCTGGACCAGCTCCAGGAGGAGCTGACCGTCATGCCGATCGGCGAGGCGGCCGCCGCGGCCTTCCCGCGCTGGGACCTCGACGCCCGGCGGGCCTCGCTGCTCGCCAACGGCGTGCGGATCGACATGCCGGAGGAGTACGGGGACGGCCGTACGGTCGCGGTCTTCGGACCGCAGGGCCAGCTGCTCGGGCTCGTCGAGAGCAAGAACGGAAAGGCGAAGTCCCTCGCGGTCTTCGTCTGATTGTTGACGTGGAGCGGTGAGCGCACATGCCGTGCTGCTCACCGCTCCACGACCCCCCTCGGGTAGGTCTCTATCCACCCGGACCCCGCTATTCACCCGTCCGAGCAGGCGCTCGGAGTGAATGGAGGGAGCGTAAGGGGGCGCGTTCCCCGCGTGTGCTTTCCGTGCTGATCTTCACCTGCCTACCGTCGTGAGCACGGGGCGTTGCGGGGAGTGGTGCGGCCATGGCGGAGCTCGTCAAAATCTGCGATCCGGCCGGGCGGGAGCGCGGCAGCGGGTTCGTCGCGGACGACCGGGGGACGGTCGTCACCAGCCACGAGGCGGTCGACGGCCTGCCCCGGCTGGTCCTGCACGGCCCCGGACGGACCTTTCCGGCCGACGCGGCCGACGTGACCCCACTGCCCGGCCTGGCGCTGGCCCTCATCCGTACGGACGGGCTCGGGATCCGGCCGCTGCCGGTGGCGCAGCGCGAGTCGATCGATGCGGGGACCTACGTACGGCTCCCGGCGCGGGGCTGGCGGCAGGCGCGGGTGCTGGGGGGCGTGCAGGTCGCCTACGGGCCTGCCGGCCTGCTGCCCGCGGTGGAGCTGGCGATCGGCACCGACGGCCGCGACGCCCTCTCCGAGGGCGGCCAGGCCTGCGGAGGACCGGTCCTGGACGCCACCACCGGGGCGGTGCTCGCGGTACTGGGCACCGCTCTGCGCACGGAGCACCGCTCCGGCGGCTTCGCGGTGGCCCTGCGGGCGGCGGCCGACTCCGACCCGGACGGCCCCCTCGCCGCACTGCTCGCGCGCAACGCCGAGACCGTGCCGGGCCGGGGCGCCGACCTGAACCTCGCCGGGGCACTGGAACTGACCGCTGCCACCCTGGGCGCGCCCCCGTCATTCGATCCGGTGGCCCGCCCGGGCATCGCCGCCGAACTGGACGCCTTCACGGCCGGGGACCGGCCGGTGCTCGGCCTCGTGGGCAACCCGGGCACCGGCCGCACGACGGAACTGACGGCCCTCGCCCTCCGCCGCGGCCGAGGCCCCCGCCCCGTCCCGACGCTCTGGCTGAGCGGTGCGGACCTGCACGCCACCGACGCCTCCCTGGCCGACGCGGCCGCACGAGCCCTGACGGCGGCGTCCCGCCCGAGCGCCGGTGGGGCCGGGTGTGTGCCCGGGCGATCCCCGCAGGGCGCCGAGGGCACCACGGCCGCACCTCCCCACCCCACCCGGCCCGGGTGTGTGCCGGGGCGATCCCCGCAGGGCGCCGACGGCACCACGGCCGCACCTCCCCACCCGGGGCGATCCCCGCAGGGTGCCGAGGGCACCACGGCCGCACCTCCCCACCCCACCCGGCCCGGGTGTGCGCCGGGGCGATCCCCGCAGGGCGCCGAGGGCACCACGGCCGCACCTCCCCACCCGGGGCGATCCCCGCAGGGCGCCGAGGGCACCACGGCCGCGCCGTCCGACTCCGCCGGGGCCGGGTGTGTGCCGGGGCGATCCCCGCAGGGCGCCGAACGCACCACTGCCGCGCTTTCCGGCCCCGAGAACCGTTCGGCGCCCGAGGAGACGCCCCGGCGCGCGCCC